>CAYTDU010000832.1:0-2847 GCA_964436395.1 uncultured Gemmatimonadaceae bacterium
CTCTTCCGGTGACCGTGAAAATTCGCAGTGGGTGGGACGAGTCAACCAGAAATCCCGTCGAGATAGCGCTTCGCTGTGAACTTGCTGGCGCGCAACTGGTTACCCTACACGCTCGAACCAGGAATCAGAAATACAGTGATGCTGCACGCTGGGAGGAAATTGCCTCGGTCGTCAGTGCACTCGAGATACCGGTTATTGGGAACGGTGACATTCTTGAACCGGGTGATGCTATGAGGATGTGGCGTGAAACCGGTTGTGCCGGAATGATGATCGGGCGCGGCTCGTTCGGCAGACCGTGGATATTTCGCCAGGCGAAGAAAGTGCTGCGTGGAGCGGATCCAGGTCCAGAACCGTCGGTTGCGGAGAGGTTTGAAGTTGCCCGATGGCACAGAGATCTTTTGCTCGAGCATCGAGGTGATAACCGCAATGTGGCATGTGAGTTCCGGAAACATGCAGGTTGGTATACCAAAGGTCTGGCCAACTCCGCTGGACTTCGCGCCAAATTGCACCAGATTGAAAGGCTGGATGAGCTCGACTCGATACTGGACGAATACCTGAAAGCCATGGAGACAGCTGCGTGACAGACGAACAGATCGCGCAACTCTTATCTGAGGTTGCCTCCGGCGAAGTAACGTGCGATGCTGCATTTGAACGCCTGACGCACTTCCCGGTCGAGGATTTGGGATACGCACATGTGGACCATGCACGACCACTCACTCAAGGGTACAGTGAGGTCGTGTTTGGTGAGTCGAAAACCGAGAAGCAAATGCTCGGCATCTGTTCTGCCCTGGCGAAAGAAAGTGGATCTTTCCTTGCCACCAGAGTCGAGAAGAGCACCAGAATCGTTCTGACCGAGAGGTTTCCGAATGCGGAAGTCAACGAAGTGGCACAGACGGTATACCTGCCTCCCGATCCACCCCCTGAACCTTCGGGGCGAGGTACGATACTGGTTGTTTCGGCTGGCACAAGCGATATGCCGGTTGCAGAGGAGGCCGCTGTGGTTGCTCGGGCGTTCAACAACAAGGTGGAGACTCTCTATGATGTAGGCGTGGCCGGCATCCATCGTTTGCTCCGCAAGATCGAGGTGCTGAAAGCAGCGTCAGTCATAATCGTCATTGCGGGCATGGACGGAGCGCTGGCGAGCGTAGTGGGTGGGTTGGTTCGTGTCCCGGTTGTTGCAGTCCCAACCAGCGTAGGATACGGTGCATCATTCAATGGGGTTTCGGCCCTCCTGGCGATGCTCAATTCCTGCGCGTCGGGGGTATCAGTCGTGAACATCGACAACGGATTTGGAGCCGCGGCTGCTGCCGCGCGTATCAACCGGCTACCATGACAGGTGTCCTACCAGTAGTCATTGCGTTCGTTCTCGGTGGCATTGTCACCTTCTTGGTCTCCGGCAAATTGCGAGCTGACCGAGACCGCCAGCCAATCGAGCTCGACCACGGCGATCTGCCACTTCTGATCGACCTCCTGCGCAGGGCACATGGTGCGACGGCGGCATGCCTCACCGTCGGGAATCACGATCCCATATGGGCGGTGGCTCAGCCCGGCCCTCCGACTCAAGTGTTGGACCGAGTTGTGGCGGTTTCGCGTCTCGCAATGGGTGACGGTCGAAACCACCTGCTCAAAGAAGACGGCACGTTGGTGGCGGCTGGCGATGGCCGCCAAATGGGAGGAGCGCTCGTGTTCGTGGATGGGGAGTTGGACACCAATCTCAGCGACCGAGTTTTAGCCGATCTCAGAAGGGTGTTTGCCGACGTTGCCGCACAAATGGGTGGCCCCTCGGGCAAAACCGACGCAGCAGGCAACCTCCCAGAATGGCTGGTCGGAGGTCCGGAGTCGGTCGAGGGGATTTCCTTCCAGTTATGTGAAGCAGTCCAGGATGTTACCGGACGTGCCAACGTGATCGTACTTCGCGATCCCAACACGCAACTGGCATCGGTGGTGGCGGTATCTTCGGGTGCCGACCGGCGTCTCTTGGGTGTGCAGGTCTCGCCTTCGGCAGCGGTCGGCCGGGCTTGTATGAGTGACGTACCGATTGTGGGCGCTGATATGGAGGAGCTGTTTGGCTCGGTACGGTCGGACCGCCGCCAACGTGTCGACGGCGGTGTCGCGTATCCTCTATGGGACCTGCGAGAGTGCATCGGGGCGCTGGCGTTGATGGGGGATCACGCTGCACTCGCCGCTGCGGATCGAGATAGGGCTCAGTGGCTAATCAAGAATGCCGGGCCTCGGTTGGGAAGAGCCGCAACACTCCGCACAGCCGAACAGCGCGCCATGACCGATGAGCTTACAGGTCTCCCAAACCGAAGATCGTTGGAACGGGCAATGCACGATCATGCCGGCGGTCCTTGCGCCGTTTTGTGCATTGACCTCGACCATTTCAAAGCGCTGAACGATGGCTTCGGCCACGCTGCCGGTGATGCTGCGTTGCGTCACGTCTCGGCAATATTCAAGAATGCGCTGCGAGCGGGTGATGTCCCGGCACGCATCGGCGGAGAGGAATTCGCTTTGTGGCTGCCGGGCGCAACGCTGGAGAAGGCCCTCGATGTAGCCAACCGCGTACGCGATGCTGTGCGCGGGTCGGTACTGGAATACGCCGGCAACGACATCGGAATCACCTGCTCGATCGGTGTAGCGTCGATACCGGAATCCGTGTCTCAGGTCGACAACCTTCTTGGGGCCGGCGACGCGGCGATGTACCGTGCGAAGGAGGCAGGCCGCGATCGAATCGAGGTGTCGGAACGCAAGTCTGTCTGAACCGTCAAGACTCCTTGCCGGTTCAGGCCGAATGTCCGTAAATTTAATGTGTACAATTACTTAAAGGGGGCGACTGGCTTCGACGGG
>CAYTDU010000833.1:0-2846 GCA_964436395.1 uncultured Gemmatimonadaceae bacterium
CGTCCAGCCCGCCCCGGAGGTCGAATCTAACACCGTCCATACCCTCAAAGTGATGGTGCAGTATCACCCCTTCTGACTGAATCTGCCCACCTACCGCAGCTACTGCACACGAAAGCCACGGTGTCACAAACGCGAGGTCCAGATCGCTCATCGCCAAAACATTGGAGGGATCGTCAGTGTCACCGCTGAAGTACAGGCGCCTTCTACCCCATAACACCAGGTATGCGTAATGCTCCATGTCTGCAAGTTCCATGTCTGCATGTGGTGTTTCATATCGCACTATCCGAAACGATCCGACGGACACGGTATCGGCCAATGGAATCACCCGCTCCCGAGGTAGGTGTATCGACACCTCGTCAGGGCCGACAATCTTCCAGCCTTGCTGCAGGAAGAGTTCTCTGTCGAAGTGGTCGGCATGACCATGCGTGATCACGGAAACCACCGGACCCGTCGGCGTGACGTCAGCGAGGTCGTAGGTGTTGAGACCGAACAATCCCGACTCGTACGGGAAGTCCATCAGCAGCGTCGTTGAACCGTCAGCAAGTTCGAACGCCGCGTTGCCGATGAAACGGATACGGAGCGTGTCGGGAACCGAGGCAATCACGGCGAGCATAAGGATTCCAATGATCATGGGCCTTTACCTCATTCGTAGCGCAACGCGTTGACTGGGTCGATCGACGACGCTCGCATCGCGGGTCTCAATGTTGCCGCTACGGATACAGCGAGAAACAGAAGCGTGACTGCGACGAAGGTAGTGGGATCAGCCGGGCTGATGTTGAACAGCATGGATTCCAGAAGCCTCGTGGACAGAAAGGCGATCAACAATCCGGCGAAGGTTCCGATCCCTACGAGTCTGACACCGTCCCAGATGACGAGCCGCAACACCTCTGACCGCTGTGCCCCGACCGACATCCTTATCCCGATCTCTCGCGTTCGCCTGGAGACGTCGTAGGCGACCATTCCGTACAGCCCCGTCGTACCAAGGATGAGGGAGAGGAAGCCCAATCCGGTCAGCACCACGGCGAGCGCCCTGGGCAGGAAGAGCATCAACTCCAAGTGCTCCGGCACGGTCGTGAGATCAAGCACGGGGAGGTGACCATCTAGCGCGCGGATCTCCCTTCGCACCGGCTGCACCAGCTCCCTCCCGTCGATTGTACTCTCTACAACAACGTGCGTGAATCCAAACGAAGCCTCGGCGTACGGTCGGTAGAGGAAAAACCGCGGTCGCTCGCCCAGCGACCTATACTTGCCGTCCCCGGCGACACCCACAATCGTGCTCGGCTCTTCATCTGCGCCGCCTAAACGCAACTGCTGGCCGACGGCGACCTCGTCGGGCCAGAAGGCTCTGGCAAAACTGCTGTTCACGATCACCACACGCTCACCCTCGGGCCGGTCGGTCTTATTGAACGATCTGCCGGCGAGGATCGGGATACCCAGCGTGTTGAAATAATCCGGACCGACGGTTGCGAAATCTACGTCGACTCCGTCCTCGTCCACCTGCACATGAGGCGTTTGAGGGTGCGCTTCAGTGACGGCAATGCTCTGACCCAGCGGCAAACGGTCACAGAATGCCACACTCGAAACGCCCGGCAGCACGCCGATCCTCGTCTTCAACTGTTCCATGAAAGAACGGCCCTGTTCCGCATCATACCCGCTCTCACCCAGTTGCAACGTGACGACCACGCCTTCCCGAAGCGTGAAGCCGGTATCGACGTTTCTTGCGTTGGCCAGGCTGCGTAAAAACAGCCCGGCACATACCAGGAGAACCGCCGAGACAGTTACCTGGGCCACGACGAGGAGACCGCGCATGCCCAATCGCCGGACGCGGCCCGCTCGGAAGCCGTATTCGTCCCTGACTGCCGCAATCAACTCCTGCCGCGTGCTCTGCAGAGCCGGAAGCAGGCCAAAGATCAGCCCGGTCAACAGCGAGACGAGAATCGCAAACAGGAGCACGTTGCCATCCAAGCCGATGTTCAGGTGGATCGGGATCATCACCGGAGGCCTGACCGCAAGCAGGGCTTGGATCGACCAGTATGCGAGCGCCAGTCCCACCACGCCACCGAGGAGGGCCAGAGTGGTGCTCTCCGTAACCAGTTGGCGGACCAGGCGAAGCCGGCCCGCTCCCAGGGCGAGACGTATGCCGATTTCCCGTCTCCTTGCGAGCGCACGGGCCAGCAGCATGCTCGCGAGGTTCGTGCAGGCTATCAGAAGGACCAATCCCACCATGGCCATCAGGGATACGGTGAAACCCTTGATTACGCCGTCCAGCTGCGGATGCAGAGCAACATCGTTGGTAGGGACCAGCACCGCACTCCTGTCGGAGTTCGTCTCCGGGTACTCCTCAGCAAGGCGCGTTGACACCACCGCCAGAGCCGCCCGAGCCTGCTCGGTGGTTATGCCGGGTTTCAGTCGCCCCTTGATCCACAGGCCGTTGGCACCGCGCGACTCCAACCGAGTGCTCCCGGGATGCAGAAGCGGGTCTAGGGTGATCGGATACCAGACGTCGGCCCGCAGGGGGAAGAGGCCGCCGTAACCCTCGGGCGCCACACCTATGATGGTGAAGTCGTGCCCCGAGAGACGAACGGTACTCCCCAGGACGTCCGGATCACCCCCCAATCGGTTCTGCCAAAAAGCGTGGCCGATCACCGCCGTCGGGCTCGCGCCGATGGCCCCATCTTCCGGTGTAAAAGCCCGTCCGAGGGCCGGCCTCACGCCAAGGACATCGAAGTAGTCGGCGGTCACCTCTTCACCAAATAGGAATTCGCTCTCGTCACCCAGGTCGCGGATGACAACCGCAACGTTGTAGAGCACCATTCCATCAAACGCGTCGCGCGTGTGCTCCCGCA
>CAYTDU010000834.1:0-2845 GCA_964436395.1 uncultured Gemmatimonadaceae bacterium
AGTTGCAGTAGTGCAGGTGGGCACGAACAGAGAATTGTGATTCTGGATTTGTGATTTGTGATTTCAGATTCTCCGCGAGGCATGACAGGAAGTCATAACGATAGCTCTTGGTGCATCGTGCATATCAATCACAGATCATAGATCAAAAATCCGAAATCACAAATCACCCCCTCCGCTCCTCCAACTCCTCCAGCGACCTGGGCCAGTCAGACTTGAGCAATCGGGAGAGCGCCCTGTCTCTGAGCAGCCGTCCTTCTGTCTGGCAGGTGGGGCAATAATTGGTTTCGTTGCTCGCATACACGATCCGTTGAACCGGAGTACCGCACACAGGACACGGTTCGCCATATTTGCCGTGTACTGCCATTTCCGGTCGGAACGCGGTTACCTTGCCGGGGAAACGGTTGCCGTTCTCTTCTCGAAACCGTTTGATCCATACATCTAGAGTCTCGCGGGCCGCGGTCCATAATCGCTCTACTTCAGATTCGTTGATACTCGAGGTCTGCTTGAACGGGGAGAGTCGAGCGGCGTGCAGTATCTCATCTGAGTAGGCATTGCCGATTCCGCTGAACAGGCTCGGGTCGCAAAGTGCGCGCTTGAGAGTGTGGTTCCGATACTCTAGTCGCTCGGCAAATTCCTCTTTGCTACATTCCATCACCTCGAGCCCACCACGATCGTGTTCGGTGAGTCCTACATCACCTTGAACAACGTGAAGCGAAGCACGCTTCTTTGTACCGGCCTCGGCGAGCACCAGGATTCCAGTTTCAAAATCGAAAGCGGCGAGTCCCTGTTTTTTCGGAACTTTGGCGCCAGCCTTCTGCCACTTCAGCCGCCCCGCAATCATCAGATGCAAAACCAGGAAATACTCTCCGTCCAGCTCGATCACAATCCGCTTGCCGAGTCGCCGTACTCCGCGCACAACGCGTCCGTGGGTTTCGGTTATTGACGGATCGACACTGCGGAGCAGAAATGGACTCAGCAGGCGGACGCCCTCCAGATCGACACCGACGATACGATCGGTCAGCGCTTCGATGTAGATCTGGATGTCTGGGAGTTCGGGCATGCTTCGGTGAAAGTGGAGTTTTCCGACGCAGCGTCAAGGGTGGGGGGGAGTGGGGAGCGGGGAGCGGGGAGCAGGGAGCAGCGACCGCCTGACCGCCTGACCGCCTGACCGCCTGACCGCCTGACCGCCCACGGAACTATATTCCCCCGATGATACAGAAAGAAAACCACTCCGGAACCGCCGTCCTCCGTCTCGACCACGGCAAGGCACATGCGATTGATCTGGAGCTTGCGAAAGCACTGCGCGAGGAACTCGTGAGTGCTGAGGCAGACCTTGGCATCAAAGGCGTGGTGCTGACGGGAACTGGCTCGATATTCTGCGCGGGCGTGGACGTTATGCGGGTGCTGAATGACGGGCCGGCATACGTAGACGACTATGTCCCCGCTCTGGTAAACTTGATCGTCGACCAGTTCAGGTTTTCGAAGCCGCTGGTGGCCGCGATCAACGGACACGCAATCGCGGGCGGTTGTGTGCTGACAGCCGGATGTGACTACAGAATGATGGCCAACGGCCGCGGCAGGATAGGCGTTCCTGAACTCACCGTCGGACTGCCCTTCCCTTTCGTTGCGCTCGAGGTAATGAGGTTCGCCACATCGGAAGCTCACCTACAAGAGATCGTCTACCGCGGTAAAACGTACGCGGTTACGGAGGCGTACGAACGTGGGCTGGTCGATGAGATCGTCGAGCCTGAAACGTTACTGCCTCGTGCAATAGAAGTGGCTGATGAGCTTGGTTCGGAGCCGTCGGCCCGATTCAAAGTTACAAAACGACAACTGCGCCAACCGACGCTCGACAGAATGGAACGCTACGCGTCCGAGACCGATGACGAGGTGATTGCCGCGTGGAAAGATCCTGCGTCGCTGGCATCAATTCGAAGGTACTTGGCTGGGGTTAGGGAGGGGCGGGAGTAACTAGGATCAACCGACGGTTCTGCTATAGTGAAAGAGAAGTCTGAATGTCCAACAAGGAATGTCCAATATCCAAGGATTGCCCTGAGTAAGGACACTGTACCCTTCCGCGGTGAAGACTCGGATCGAATCACTTGGACATTGGACATTGATCATTCGAAATTGGACATTCCATTCGCCCTGCCATCATCGTACTCTTCGATGCCGAACAATCGGGGCAGTCGAACCTCTGTCCCGCCCCTCTGACTTACGACTGGAGGAAGCAAATGAGAGCGAAGCGCGTTCTCTCCACCCTTTTCCTTGGTGTACTGTTCCTTTGCTCCGTATCCTTGACAGCTCAACGTCCGGATCAGCCGCAGCAGCAGGCGGGCGGAGCCAAGGCTGGATCCGAAGCCGATCTACTGCCCGACGAGCCCGTGATAACGCAGCACAGCCTCGAGATAGGCGGCGAGACCGTGAACTACACCGCCGAGGCTGGCTGGCTCCCGATCCGCGACGACGGGAAGGTTGTCGCAAAGATGTACTACACGTACTACACGAGGGACGGAATATCAGACCGCAGCAGTCGGCCTATGATGTTCTCGTTCAATGGAGGCCCCAGTACCGCCTCTGTGTGGATGCACATGGGATACACTGGTCCGAGACGCGTCGCATACGACGATGACGGATTTGCCATGCGTCCGCCGAGCGGTCTCGAGGACAATCCACATTCATGGTAGAGATGTCGGAAACAGCTAATATCTTAAATAACTGCACTTCAAAATCTCTGATCATCTTAGATGAAATAGGCAGAGGAACCAGCACTTACGACGGGATATCTATTGCATGGGCCGTTGCCGAATATCTTCTAACAATTCCTGAAAAAAGGGCTAAAACT
>CAYTDU010000835.1:0-2836 GCA_964436395.1 uncultured Gemmatimonadaceae bacterium
GGAGGAACGGTGCAGAGTACGTCATCCTCAAGCCCTTTAGCTCGTGCCGGCGCTCATACACTTCGTTTATCACCTCAGCCGAATAGTCGACATGGCTCTGCGTGTAGACTCTTCGTGGTATCGCAAGACGAACAAGTTCCAGGGGCGCCGGGATCATCTCACCAGTGGTACCGTCGGTCTTGCCGAACATCACGCTCCCGATTTCGACACCTCGAAGCCCTCCGTGCAAGTATATCTCGTTCGCGAGCACCTGGCCGGGAAACTGTTCCGCGGGAATGTGATCCAGGAAGGCGCCGGCGTCGATGTAGACCGCGTGGCCGCCCGGGGGCTGGATGATTGGTACACCGGCCTCAGTTATTTTCTCCGCGAAGTACTCGGTAGACCGCAACCTGTACTGGAGATAGTCCTCCTGCAATACCTCACGCAAGCCCTGTGCGATCGCATCCAGGTCACGGCCTGCCAGGCCGCCGTATGTCGGAAATCCTTCGGTGAGTATCAACAGATTGCGCGCGTTGCCTGCCAATACGTCGTCATTGCACGCCAACCAACCGCCTATGTTTGCCAGGCCGTCTTTCTTGGCGCTCATGGTCGACGCGTCGGCGTAGGAGAACATCTCTTGCGCTATCTCCAGCAGAGGTACGTCGGAATACCCGTCCTCGCGTAGCTTTATGAAATATGCGTTCTCAGCGAAGCGGGCTGAGTCGATTATCAGAATGGTTCCGTGCGCGTGAGCGAGTCTGGCCGCTTCCCGGATGTTGGCCATGCTCACCGGTTGGCCCCCGCCCGAGTTGTTGGTGATTGTGATAATCACCCCTCGGACGCTGGTACCGTGTTCGGCCAGCAACGTATCGAGTCGTTCCAAATCGATGTTTCCTTTGAAGGGGTGGATCTGTGACGGTACCAGACCTTCTGGTATGACGATGTCGAGAGCCTCATCGCCCACGTACTCGATGTTAGCACGAGTCGTGTCGAAGTGCGTATTGCCGAGGTAGACTCCAGGCTCTTCCTTGTGCAATACATCGAATATTATCTTCTCGGCGGCTCTTCCCTGGTGCACCGGAATGATGTTGCTGAAGCGGGTGATCTTCTTCACCTCCTGCTCAAAGCGGAAGAAGGAACGAGAACCCGCGTACGATTCGTCGCCCCGCATTACAGCTGCCCACTGCTCCGAACTCATACTGGATGTGCCGGAGTCGGTCAGATAATCGATGAGAACGTCTTCTGCGCGTATTCCGAAGGGATTGTAGCCGGCGTTCTCTAGGATCTCGAGGCGCTCCTCGGGAGTAGTCATGCGAATTGGTTCAACGGCCTTGATCTTGAAAGGCTCTATGATGGTCTTCATTTACGGACATCCTCAATGGTGTTTGACAAGTCTGAAAGTAGTAGGTAGCAGCGGTCACGGCGATTGGTGCGGCACACTTCTTCGGGCATGCCCGGCGACTTGCCACAGGTGAGCTCGGAGGAATCAGAATCCATCGTGGGTGGGGTGGACAAATACCTACCGCAATAGATGCCATTTGGCTGTATGAACGACGAGTGCCACGGGTTGGGCGGGAGATCAGAGAATCGTTTCCTGCCTAGTCGAATCAGTCATCAGTGCCATTCCCATGTTCAGGAAGAATGTCCGGCCCGGCCATGTCGAATACACAACTGTATCGCCACGCATTTCTGGCATGAGAAACTGATACCGATTTCCCGTTGCCAACAGAACACTGTCGTCGGTCAGGAATGTAGTATCGACCGATGCATGTCCGAGATTGTAGCGCACCGCGTAGAGCCCGCCGTCCCGAAAACCCCAGTAGTACACAACGGAATCGTCTGCGAACGGATTCGAGAATGCACCGTTGAACATCGGAAGCAGTTCTCCGAGTAGTGTCTTTTCAGCACCATCGTACAACACCGGCTCAGTCGGGCAGGTGGACGCACCCAACTCCTCAGACTCTTCCGTCTGCATCGGCATGAAGATCAATCCGTCGACAACGGGTTGAACACCAAGATAGATGTCCACAGTGTCCAAGTAGGTGCCGTCAACCAACAAGGTCCCGGAGCTACCTCCATTCCCCGCACATTCCCATTCAGCGGTATCGGTTACTGCAAAATCGAGGACCGGCCGAGCAGGTTGGTCCGACTGGATCTCCGTGGGTTCCTGGTCTCGCGGGAAACAGCCAGTGCACAAGGCTATGAATGAGAGGGCGACGAGCATCGCCAGTTTTGAGCAACACCTTGTTACCAAAGGATACATCAGACCTCACACGTCCGACTTCAAGATGGAATACATGGCTATGTCTTCAAACTTACCCCGAACGAGCATGTGCTGTCGCAAGACCCCCTCGTACCTCATACCTGTCTTCTCCATCACTCGGCCCGACGCAGGATTACGAATGAAATAGCGTGCCTGAATTCGGTTCAGGCTCAACTCCCGAAATCCGAATTCGATCAGTGCCGCCGCAGCTTCGGTAGCGTAGCCCCTATTCCAGTAATCGAGCCCGATCCAGTACCCCAGCTCGCCGCGCTCGTTTTCCGCATTCAGTTCGATCCCTGCAGCTCCCACCAATCCTTCAGATTCGGCGGTCAACGCCAATACCAGAGATTCTCGTGCGTCCCAGGCCGCCTGATGGGTCGAGATCCATTCCTCGGCCATCCCATCCTCGTAGGGGTACGGGATACGGAGCGTCGTGAGCGCAACCTCGGGTACCCCGGCGAGGCGCTGCACAACCGGAGCATCATCCATCTCGAACGGCCGCAAAGTCAAACGTGCAGTTCGCAGAACGGGGATCTTCATTAAGCACATGCCTCTTCATCTCTTGTTGTAATGTCGTACCTATGATAATCCGAC
>CAYTDU010000836.1:0-2833 GCA_964436395.1 uncultured Gemmatimonadaceae bacterium
ATCGTCGTTCTACGCCATTCCTTTCGTTGCGGTCGGCGCTGTGGTGGTGGCAGCGGCACTGACCGGGCATTGGATACTGGCCGTGAGCGCAGTCGTCGTAACCGCGGTCGGACTCTCCGTCAACGGTTTCCTTCCGATTCGCGCCGGAATGTTCCCGCCCATCAACGAGGGTGAGCCCACCAACTGGGAAGCCCTCCGAGCGGTGCTGTCACGCGAACAGTACCAAAAAGGTCCGTTGATCCCGCGACAGGCCGATCTGCTGTGGCAGTACGTCAACTATTTCCAATACTTCTCGTGGCAGTTCGGGCGCCATTTCGAGCCGGCGCTCCGAAACGCCATGGCCTACCTGTTTGGGGCTCTTGGGATCGTCGGTGCGATTTGGCACTGGAGAAAGGACAGAGCCAACGCGGCAGCGCTGACGGCATTGATGGCAACCGTGACCATACTCCTCGTGTTCTACCTGGATTTTAAGTTCGGTTTCTCGGTGCGCCCGGGAGAAGATCTGGTACGCGAGGTGCGCGAACGCGACTACTTCTTCATTGCCTCGTTCCAGCTCTGGGGTGTGTGGGCCGCCCTAGGGTTCGGAGCGCTCCTGCATTTGGGTGCTAACCTTTTGGGAGGCCAGCTCAACGAGGACAAGAAGTGGTTGGCGGGATCGCCTGCTCTGTTGCTGGTGCTGATTCCCCTAGTCGGGAACTGGAAGAGCGCCTCACGAGCGCATGAGACCATGCCGCGAGACATCGCTGTGGACATACTCCAGTCGGTCGAACCCTACAGCATACTCGTCACTGCCGGCGACAACGACACATTTCCGCTCTGGTACGTGCAGGAGGTCGAGGGAGTCCGGCAGGACGTGGTCACAGCGAACCTCTCTCTCATGAACACCGACTGGCATATTCGCCAGATCAAACGCCGGGTGTCGGCTCCGTTCGATTCCACCAAATCGCCTGAGCTGTTCTGGAACAAGGAATGGCAGAGGCCGACCGAGGACCCATTGTCGCTCTCGTTCGAGGAACTCGACGCCCTGCCACCCTATCACCAAATCCAGGCCCGTAGTGCCTTCACGAAAGGTGACCTCGAGGCGATCCTCGAACCGCAGATCCTCGAACGTGCCGACCTGGTAATGCTGCAGCTCATCCAGGACAACCTCGGCGAGCGACCGATCTACATATCCAGAACGACCGGTCAGTTCGCCGATCGCATGGGCCTCGGCCCCTATCTCGTGGGGCAGGGTTTGGTGAGAAAACTCATGCCGCAGCCGGTTGTCGAAACCGATCACATCAAGCTGATCAGCCAGCTCGGATGGCTCGACTTGGAAACCAGCGAAACGCTGCTGTTCGACGTCTACAATCACGAGTCCGTCACCCGTGAAAGACCTTACGGTTGGATAGACGAGCCCTCAGAGACGATTCTGACGCTCTATTTCATCATCTATCAATCGTACGCGGAGACGCTGTCGATCTTGTCGGCTGATTCGACCGGCACGGTCGCGGACTCTATGACCATCGAGCGCGTAGCGCAGGCGGCCGAGATTGCGACCGGCGTATATCGGAATACGAGTTTGTTTAGGGAAGACATTCGGTAAAGGTAGCCTTGGCGCTCGGTGGCCACACCTACGTCAAATCTCCAATCACTGATCTGCACTCTGCAATCGCAAATCACCCCACCGCTCCCACCCTTGACCTCCCTCCAATAAAGAGCAGATTCGCAGTACCACATACCGGCGGGCACATATGTCCACCATTATCGAGCGTCTCAACACCGCGTTGTCGCCCGAACTCCAAGTGGAGCGAGAACTCGCCGCCGGCGGGATGGGTATCGTGTTCCTTGCCCGAGATACCGCGCTCGACCGTCACGTCGCCATCAAGATCATCCGGCCTGAACAAGCGACCGCCAGGGCCACGGAGAAGTTCCTGAGAGAGGCGAGAATCCTAGCCAACCTGAGGCATCCCAATGTCGTTCCGGTGCACAGGGCAGGTGAGGCGGATGGACTCTTCTATTACGTAATGGACTACATCTCGGAAGGCACACTCGCTGATCGCCTCGCGAAAGGACCGCTCTCCAGTGAGGAAGCACTCAAGCTCGGCAGGGATCTGCTCGATGCACTCGAGCCGGTGCACGATCAAGGGGTAGTGCACCGCGACATCAAGCCGAGTAACATCTTCTTGATCGGGAACAGAGCAGTTCTCACCGACTTTGGAATTGCCCGCCCCACGGTAGATCCCGCAGAGATCACGGTGACCGATGCATCGTTCGCTGGCACAGTTGGGTATATGCCTCCCGAACAGGCATACGGTCAAGCCGTTACGGGCAGAACAGACCTCTACGCGGTGGCTATGGTTCTGTTCGAGGCATACACAGGCAGGCGTTGGAGCGATACACCGCCCGATACGAAGCCGAACTGGTCCGGCGTTCCCAAGAAGGTGATTCCCGTACTGCACCGAGCTTTGGCGTGGGAACCGGAGAAGAGGTGGCCTGACGCTCGGACATTTCGCAGAGCGTTGTGGACTACACGCACTCTGCGATACCGGCGCTACAAGTGGTATGCTACCGCAGTGGCTGCCGCAACACTCGTGCTCGGATACTTGATCGGCGTAGTCCTACTGTCACCGAAACCCACCGAGCACGAACTCGCGATCCTGCCATTTTCATTCGAACCAGCGTCTGATTCAGCTCTCTCCGTCGCAACACACAGCCTGCGTGACCTAACCGGGGTGAACTTGAGGCATTTCGCACACCTCGCTCCGCCACCCACGGTCGATGCTCTGATGCAGCCGCGTGACCGTGCAACGCCTGCCTTTGGTGTAAGAGAACTGAGGAGGCTCGGTGTACA
>CAYTDU010000837.1:0-2817 GCA_964436395.1 uncultured Gemmatimonadaceae bacterium
GAGGTGGCCGGTAACTACATCGGTACCAACGCCGCTGGTACTGGTGCTGTGGCCAACACGTTCTATGGCGTGGAGATTACCTCGGATGCCGAAAATAACCTGATCGGAACCGACGGTGACAACTCGAACGATGCCAACGAGCGGAACGTGATCTCCGGTAACGCCATTTACGGTGTTTCCCTCCGGTCGGACTCCAATACGGTGGCCGGTAACTACATCGGTGCCAACGCCGCCGGAACCGGTGCGTTAGGTAACGGTTGGTCCGGTGTCTACGTCACCGGAGCCGACAACGTGATTGGTGTCTCGGACGATAGCAGTGGTGGTGAGGCCAACGAAGGCAACGTCATCGCCGCCAATGGCGACCACGGCGTCCATCTGTTCGGTACCGCAGCAGATGACAACATCGTGGCCGGTAACACCATCGGAGGCAGCAGTGCTTCCTTGGGCAACGATGATCACGGTGTGATGATCGAGTCCGGTGATTCCAACGAGATCGGTGGAACGTCCGACGATCTTGCCAACACGATTTGGTACAACGGCGCAGACGGCGTCTACGTCAAATCGGGTACCAATAACTCGATTCTGAGGAACTCGATCTTCGCCAACACCGACTTTGGAATCGATCTCGATTCCGGTGCCAACGATGATCTAGCCGCTCCGGTAATCACGCTCGACTCGACGAGTGCCGGTACGTTGACCCTGGACTTTGCAATCACAGGTGCAGCGGCCAACTCGGATTACCGAATCGAAGTCTTCGGTAACTCGGAAGATGATACCGACGGCGAAGTCTTCCTTGGTTTCGCGACGATCACGACCGATGGTTCCGGAAACGGTTCGGTAACGATCGACGTATCGGACGGCTACGACTTCTATAGCTCGACCGCCACCGAAGATCTCGGCAGCGGAGATTATGGAAGCACCTCAGAATTCAGCGACAACTACGACAACACGTAATCGCTCGCTGGAATCTGTTATTCGTTCGTGGATTTCTACAGCTGCGTTGCCCGGGCTCTTTCCCCGGGTAACGCGGCTTTTTTGTTTCTCCCTGGAGCCTTGGCGGCGTCTGAAACACCGCGCGGCACGGTCATCTCGAAGCGGCGCTCGCATGGCGGCGATTCGCAGAGCCGGGTTACTTGGCCAACGCCTCTTAATTAACGTTTTTCTCGGGACGGCTGAGCGGCCAGCAAATTGCTTGCCCTGTCCGAATCCGGACACCTCGCCTCACGAATTCTCGGCCGCCGGCCCTGCAAACTGTCCGGATCCGGACACCCTCCGACGCGGCCAAGAAACCATTTCGCGTTACCTCGTAACGACTTGCGGCATTCCCACTCCAAGTGATGGCAACGCCGGCACATCATTTGCCCTGCACTGTCCCCTAGCGGACGTCTTGTGCGCGCAGCGATGCGCCGAGCGTCCCGAGATACGGCGAGCCCTGCTGCGCGAAGCGTGGGTGGCTCGAACGGAACAACGCGCCGAAACATCACGGCTCGAGCGTGCAAGAAAGAAATGGGAGACGAAGTTATGCCGGCGTCAATGACAACGAATCGACGACAAGTGGGCATTCTGTTTTGTGGCATGCTGGCGATGATCGCCTGTCATGTTCGATCCGCCGAGGCGGTCCCCTACGACCCTGGAGATCCTACGATGGCACGCCTGGAACTTGCCGCGACTCCCCGGCAGCTTGGTCCGGGTGACGACTATCCCGGCATGTGGGAATACGTCTACGACTTCTATCACGCGGCCGGGACATTCGAGATGCGGATCAGTCTGGAAGGGTTCGATGTCGATGGGATTGCCAACCTGCACGACATCGGCGACGGGCTTGGTCTCTACCAATACTGGGATCGAAACGTCTACGGGGCGCCGGTCACGCTCCCCGCTTGGTTCAAATTCCATCGTCCCTCCTATTGGAGCGGAGTGGGTGACAACTGGGAGCTGCCCTCCGAAGGTGCGTGCGTCGGATGTGATAACGAGGCATACGAATACATCAACGAGTGGCACAGTCCGTTCGATTACCACGCTGATGTGTTTTACGGGTTCGGTGCCGGCGTGCTCGAAGACAACGACGCTCTCATCGCGGGGAACGATGCCTTGCGATTCAATACCCACAACCCCAGCTATCCCAATCAATTCAACGTGGAGGGGCTAGGGCTGACGTTTCGCGTTGTGCACCCCAATGCTCCGGGCGCCGTTAACTGGTCGACGTACCATTGGAACGCCCAAGACATCGAGGGTTGGATTGTTGGTCCCGGTGCCCATTGCCTCGATCCGCCCGCCGTGCCGGAACCCTCGACCTATGCGATGGCGGTTCTGGGCCTGATCGGGCTGTTGGCCTACCGTCGGCGGCGCTAGGACGTAGGCATGTAAGTCAGTTTCTAGTGACGCAGAGCCAAAGTCGTGCGACGAGTGCGCGACGCTAACGGGGAATCACGAATCGGGTAGCGATTCCAGGTCACGACGTAATCTCGCTGGTTTCGTCCGGGGCTCTTGGTTCTATATGCGGGCGACCGCCGACGTGTTTGCTCTTGATCGATAGCTGTTCGCCGGTGTTTTGCCGTTTGTTCGTGTTGTGTTCGACGTCGGTCTTTCTCTCTCGCCGACAAAGAAAATTTGCTTGATCTGAACACCGACCAATGCATAATGACTCCCGCTGCACGAGATCGTTGCAGTAGCAACTGCGCACGACGCTTGTTGTGGCCGGTCGCCTGACCGCGTCACTGAGGCGACCGAAGGTCTCCCAAATAACAGTCGAGCGTAGGGCGGTAGTTGAAGCACGAGCACTGGCAGAGCCAGTGGCACCCGTGTGGCCACCGCACG
>CAYTDU010000838.1:0-2816 GCA_964436395.1 uncultured Gemmatimonadaceae bacterium
TGTGGGAAAAGATCTGCAGGGCGTTATTTCCAAGGGCTTCGGCAGCGTCGATTGCGCCGGTGAACCCTTTGGCGATTGAAAGATGACAACCCAGAAGCATGAACACCCTTCTCAAGAAACAATGGGTGTACTGATTGTCCGCTATCGAATGGGTGATAGCAATTACGAATTCTACCCGGTTGAGACTGCGCTTCCAGGGTAAGTCACAATGGAGGCCGAAGTTCGAGCCCACGAAAAGGGGCTCTGGTTAGCCAGGCTCCTTACGCAGACCGAGAACTACCTCTACCAGAGGAACTTGTACCCCAGCTTCAGCCAGCTTAGTCCGGTGTTCCTAAGGCCCGCACCAACCAGAACGCTGGAATTTGAACCGATCCCCACTTCCAGGTTCACTCGGAGTTCCTCCAAGTCAAACACGCCGATACTATTTCCCGTATCAAACCAATAGAAGGCCGATGCGTTGAAGTTGCCCCCACAACAGCTGTCTCCGTCAATCTCTACCCCGACGAACTCGTCGTACCCTTGGGGAACCTTGCACTCATCGTAGGAAGTGAGGGTGCCGTCCCAGGCCCAGGCATACTGCACGTCGTAGCCCGGGTAGTTGAGGTAGGGGCGCCAGCCGTCCTCATCAAACAAGTGCCCCGCTTTGAAGGTGACACCTTGAGACGTGTGTTCAACCAGCAGCGCCTTCAGTGAGATTCCCTCAATCGATGTCCCCGCTCCGTTGAGGGCCAAGTATGGAGTGAAACAGACACACTGCCCGAGGACGAGTGAGAAGTCGACGTTGACGACTTTTGCTTGAGGGGCGAACATGATCTCTATCCACGCAAACGAAAGCCATGGGAGTCCCAGGCAGATGTCATCGATCTCAAACTTCACCTGGTCAAACCCATTTGCACATGAGAAGCTGAGCATGGTGACAAGGTCGAAGCAGGCAAACGGATACTCGACGTAGATGTCCAAACCGCTCCAAAACAGACCACACCCCGCTGTCTGGACATCGAAGTACCCAGAAGGTTTGTACCATGTTCCACAGCGGCTGAATATAAAGTGGTCAAGCATCCAGTCGTACCCGTAGACATAAAAGTTATACGAGGAGTCGTTCATGTTGAATTGTGCCTGGGCCTCAAACGAGCAATCACCGACCCTTCCGGAACCACCGAGTAGCAAACCTCGACCGATTGCAGGAATAGTTGGGGTTTGTACATCATCCACCATCACAATCCCATAGAGGTGAAGGCCGCCAAACGTCAAACTCACAGCATTCAGCCACGTCCTGAACGCCGGCGTCTGAACTACAAAGTCGAGCATCGACTTGAACACGAAGCCTGACAGTGCTCCTTCTGCCTCGAAGAACACGTTTTTGAAAGCGGCATCGCTGAAGATTGCCGTTGCGTCGAGAGTCCATCCGCACGTGGTATAGTCGACTTCGAGCACGGACTCAAGCGACGACAACTGAAGAGGTTGGAACGTCTCCCACTCCGTCCACACCGACCATGCCCCCGACAGCGGGCCGGCAGCGGCTGCAAGTCCGAACGCGGCAATCATCATGCACATCACGACGAGAGTCTTCCGCATGCTTCCTCCCTACCGATCCTGTCTTTTCTACGGCTCCGCGATCTCAACGCGTAGCTGGAAACTCTGCCCATCATCGGTTTGGATCACCAGATCGTATACTCCGGGAGCCAGCCCACTGGTATCAAAGTTGAACGTATACTCTCCCGACCCTTCATCATAGGAGATTAGTCCCCAGTGAACAACTGCTGTGCTTCCATCAGGGTTCACCTGCATCACAGAAAGGGTAACCACCGCGTCCGTGATGAAGGCTCCTGTGAGCGGATCGGTGAGAACGAAGGCCCCTTCGATGGTCTCTCCTTGCGTGTAAATTGCGTCAATGGTTACACCCAGGAAGGCACCACCACCACCGGCGATCTCATTGTTGAGTATGGTACCACCGGCTCCGGCTCCCATGCTCGTGCCAGGCCCACCCATGCCTGCAAGTGCCCCCGCACCCATCAACGGCTGGAATTGGATGTACGTGTCCACGTCCAAGCCCAAATCCGTCATTGTCCACAGATGGTCTATCCCATTGTCTATGCTGCTGACCAACCCAGCGTCAAGCATGGCCTGTATGTCGTTGTAGGAATCATCGGCGTTCAGGGGCAAGAACGGATCGTAGTCCACGGCACCTGTTGTCCGTCCATCGATCACCGTGTTCTCTTGGGTGCCCCAGAAGTTGTACTGGGCATCCAGGGTTCCTGCGCCGTTGTTCGTCACATTGCCGTAGAGGTTGTTCCAGTTGATGTGAATCGTGGAGGCATCGACCAGGTCTTGCACTGTCATATTGCCGTTGATGGTGAAGCCCCGAAGCGGCTCGCCGATCAGGATCCCTCCGCTACCCAGTGTCATGTCTCCGTTGAGGGTCGTGTGGGAAGCAGAACCGGTTTCGCTGATGATGTTGACCCCCTCAGTGATTCGTTCGCTGGCATCATACGCGCCATGATGGACCTCGATCGTGTCGGTGTATGGTAGGTCGTTGGAGCCCCAAATGGCTTGGTTTACGTATCCGGTATTGCCGTTGGGAGTAGTTGGCTCTGGGCCGACATCGTCCGCGATGATCAGCATCCCTCCAGTGATCTGTACGCCGGCCGTGCCGGCATTTCCATCCGGGTCGGTTCCGAGCCATGGGCTGTAGACGACATTGGTGCTTACCGAATCCCCACCACCCAGTGGATTTGTGGCGTGGGTCGGCCCTTCAGCGTCCCCCCACCAGTTGAGGGTGGCATCGAAGTCAGCCGAACCGGGCGCGTTCCACGCGC
>CAYTDU010000839.1:0-2815 GCA_964436395.1 uncultured Gemmatimonadaceae bacterium
GTCGAAGGCGTCTATTTCTATGCGACACCCTTTCGATTCCGAATTCTTGTCGCCCGTCACCTCAACTGATATGGTGTGGGGGCCATAGGGCAGCTCTGTCACGGAAAACGACGTTACCTTAGGCTTTCGAGTATCGCCGAACTGGTCAACGTCGCCGATGTAGTTGCCGTCGATGTACACTCGGGCGATGCCCTGGTCGTCGGACTGGGTGCCGATCCATCTGACCCCCGTCCCGACGAAATTGAGCCTTGCTTTAGCGCGCGCCACGTCGGAACACGAGACGCTGCTGGCGCTGAACTCGTCACCCCGTACGGTATTCCACTCACCCTCATAGTATACCACATCTCTCATATCCTCGTACCTCACCGGCCGGGGGATCAGTTCCCAGGTGTTGCCCCCGTCTGTGGATCTAAACAGTTCCTCGTCGGAGGCGGCGTAGATGGTGGTATCGGTGGCGTACGACGCCGAGAACGCCAGGTACTCGATCTCATAGTTGTTGTGGATCAAATCGGGCCCGATGCGGGTGAACGTTGTGCCGCCATCTTCCGTGATGAACAGCCCTTTTCCTCTGACGCTGACGAGCAACGTTTCATCGTTTCCATAGGCTGGGGAGATGGCCATCCCGATGATGTAGCCATCCGCCTCCGGATGGTCTCTATCCGCATGGGCTGGGTTCTCTATTTCTCGCCAATCCCCTGTAAAGGGTAGCGAAGCGGCCCAATTCTCTCCCCCGTCCGTCGTTTTGAACAGCCCCTCTGAGCAGGCGGCGAAGACCGTCTGGTCTGCTCCATAACGTGGCGAGATGGCGAGGAATATGTCCTTTTCGGTTATGTCATACGTGGTCGGAGAATGCCACGACTCCAGGAACGTCAGGCCGTTGTTGGCGGGCTTCCACGTCTGCCCACCGTTCACGGTTTTATAGATCCCCGCGCCGCGAAGGGTCGTGAACAGCGTGCTATCGGAGGGGAAATCAGGGGAGATGACCAGGGCGGTGACCGTCCGGCCCATTGCGTCCCAAACGAGGGAGGGATGGAAGCCGCCGTCTACTGACTTGAAGATGCCGTGATACCTGGTGCCGAAGTAGACCGCGCCGTCGGATGCGAAGCCAGGCGAGATCGCCAGCACGGTGGCAAACGGCGTCTTACTCTCCACCTCCGTCAGCATCAGCTTGCTTATGGACGATGGGAATCCCAGGCCTCTTAGGAAATGGTACAGCTTCTTTCGCAAGGGGGTGGTTCGATTCTCGACGTAATTCACTTCGATCTTATCCCAGTTTTCTCCCCTGTCCGTGGATCTCAACAGGTATCCCCTTGAGGCTGAGAACAAGATGTTGTCCGTCTGATAGCTGGGGGAAAAGCTGATGTCGCTGAGGCGGGTCTTATTCAGTCCATCGTTGTTGACCATCCACGTGGCTTCTCGACTGTCGATTGTGTAACATCCGCCTCCGTACGTAGTGACGGCGACTGATAGGTTCGTCCTATCCCCTGGTGACAAGGCCAGCCCTTTGATCAGGCCCAGTGATAGCGTCTCCATTGAGGTCCAGTGCTTCCCGCCGTCTGTGGATTTGAACAGGCCGTCAAATCCTCCTAAGAAGACCGTCTGATCGTTCGCGAAGTCGTTGGAAATTCTCAGAGCCCTGAAGTGAGGGGACTTATACTTGACGGAGTCCGCTTGATGATCGCAGGTGAGGCCCACACGGTACCTATGCCAGCTATCCCCGCCATCCTCCGATTTGAAGACGGCTTCGTTCCACATAGAGACGAACACAGTGGAGTCGGCCTCGTAGTTGGGGGATATGGCGATGGAGACGATGTCTTTCTCGTCCCGCCTGACGATGGGGCCCTCTCGTGATTTCCTAAGTGTGGCGTATCTCCCTCGCAGGGTGAATCGTAGGCCCTCGTTCACCTCGACGAAAGAGGCGCCGCCGTCCTCTGTTCTGAAAACGCCCCCCTTCTCAGTGCCGACGAAGCACGTGCCGTCCGAGGAGAAGTCGGGGGAGATCGCGATTGTCCTGATCGCACCGGCGTCTACAATCTGCAGGATGCGCTGCCAGCTCTCGCCCCGGTCTGTGGACAGGTATAGCACACCTCGGTGATCGCCGGCAATGACGTGCGCCTGTTCGGCATCCGCACCCTCTCTCAGACCGGGGGAGAAGGCTACGGCGGTGATCTCGGTACGATCATCCATCACCTGATCCCAACGGTCTCCTCCATTTTCTGTCCTGTATAGGCCGCCTTCGGCCCATAGGCCGCCTTCGGCCCCAGCGGCCAACACAATCTGATGTCCCCGATCAACGCGGTAGCCGGGGTAGATGGACAGCAGGCGTATGCTTGAGCTGTTGAGTCCGTTGTTCACTTTGACCCAAGAATCTCCTCCATCTTGCGATCTGTATATGCCGTCGCCGTCCGATGATACGAACAGGGTCTTGTCCTGGCCCGGTTGGTTGGGAGCACTGACGATGGCGGATAACGTGGTCTTGTTGTCCATGCCGTTTGCCAATGCCTTCCAGCTAAAGCCTCCGTCCGTCGATCGCAAGATGTAGTCTGAGATGATGACGTACAGGGTTTGATCCTGATCGTAACTCGGCGAGATGGCTAGCGCGTCGATGGGGTCATGGGGGCTATGTGCGCACAGGTCCCTCACGTCGACGATCAGGGAGGCTGCGACGGCCAGCACGGCCAATATAGAAGATACAAGGAGAACCTTGCCACGGTAAGGGAAGCGAAGCGGCTCCTTGTATCTGCGGAGATGCTCGATTATTCTCTTTGTGCGTGTCTTCATAGTGAGTAGTCTGGCCAGTTCTTATCCTTCTCCG
>CAYTDU010000840.1:0-2812 GCA_964436395.1 uncultured Gemmatimonadaceae bacterium
GTGGAGGCATTGCCTTGGAGGTCGCCACGGGAGGAGTGGTTCCGCGAGGCGCTAACGCGGTTCAGATGGTTGAGTTCAGCGAGTTGCAGGAAAACGAGCTGCTGCTTTACAAACCGGTGGTGCCGGGCGCAAACATTCAAGCGGTGGGCGCCGATATGCGCGCGGGCGAGACAGTGTTGCGCGCCGGCCAACTGCTTACCACTCGCGAACTCGGTGTGCTCGCTGCACTCGGCATAAGCAGGGTGGCGGTCACGAAGCGCCCCCGCGTGGCAATCATCTCGACCGGTGATGAACTGGTATCTCCCGGACTACCGCTGGACCCCGGCAGAATCTACGACTCCAACTCCAGCACCGTCGCAGGAGCTGTCAGAGACAACGGTGGAGACCCAGAGTTCTTGGGAATCGTCCCCGACGATGAAGCCGCATTGAGGCTCGCATGCGAGCAGGCGTACAGAGATTACGACGTGGTAATTCTCTCTGGTGGGACCTCGAAGGGAGCGGGAGACCTTACGTTCGGTATCATTGACAGTTTGGCAAAACCTGGGATTCTCGTGCACGGTGTCGGCATCAAACCGGGAAAGCCCATCGTGTTAGCAGCTTGGGATAGGCGACCAGTGGCAGTGCTGCCGGGATTTCCTACCTCCGCTATCATAACCTTTAACCTCTTTGTTGCACCGGTGATCAGATGTTTGGCCAATCTCCCTTTGGAAAAAGGGGAAGAGTCAGTAGAAGCGCGTCTGGCCGTGAGGTACAATTCGGCCGATGGAAGGCACGAGCATGTGCTCGTACACCTGGTGCCGGGCGGGAAGGGTACTTTGGCCGCCTACCCCATGGCCGGATCGTCAGGTTCCATACACGCGTTTGCTCAAGCAGACGGTACGATGGAGGTCGCGGCCGACCGTACTGTTGTCCGCGAAGGAGACACAGTACGTGTTGCGCCTCTATCCCAAAAACTCAAGATCGCCGACCTAACTCTCATCGGCAGTCACTGCAGGGGAGTGGACCTCGCTCTTGCTCTGTTGCGTAGACAGCATGGATTGACAGCCAAGGTGATCAATGTCGGTTCCTCGGCCGGTGTGGAGGCTTGTGCGCGCGGTGAGACGGATTTGGCGGGTACCCATCTGCTCGATCCGGCAACGGGATTATACAACCTCGCCGCGTTGGAGAGGTTGGGTGCGGATGGGGTGTTGATCAGAGGTTACGTCAGGCGCCAGGGCATTTACTACAGAACGAATGACTTTCCGGCTGAGCCGCCGACCTTGGCGCAGCTCGTGAGCAGCGCCGATTTGCGGATGCTCAACCGAACTCGAGGTGCAGGCACGCGCGTATTGCTCGATCTCTTGCTCGAACAGATAGCCAGAGATCAGGGCGTTGCGCATGCGGAGTTGGTCGCCGGGATCGCGGGCTATGAGGCAGAAACTCGTTCCCACAATGCGGTTGCCGCAGCTGTTGCGGCTGGAAGAGCTGACTGGGGATTGGGTATAGAGGCAGTGGCTGTTGCATACGATTTGGGATTCGTATCCCTCCGTGATGAGGAATACGATTTCCTGACTTCGAGAAAACGCCTCGACAGTGAACCAGTGCGAGTATTCCTCGAAACGTTGAAGTCGTCAGAGTTCAGAGGGGCGCTCGCGGAATTGCCGGGGTTCGTTGCCGATTCGCACACGGGAGAGCCAAAGGCGTAAGATGATCCGGACCCTCAATATTGTGTTTCGTACGGCCCACATTGCTTCTATGGGGATCCTCCTTGGGGGGCACGCATTCAACGTTGCTCCGGAGCGACTGATGCTGGCGTTGTGGCTGACTATAAGCACTGGTGTTGCACTGATCGCGCTGGAATCTCAGGGCAGGCCGCTTTGGCTGCATCAAGGTAGGGGAATAATGGTGATGGCCAAATTGGTCATGGTTTGCGCGGTACCGTTCTTCTGGGATTTCCGCCTTCCAATTCTACTAGGTGTTGCCGTAGTCGCGTCAGTGGGGTCTCACATGTCCGGGAGCTACAGGTACTACTCAGTCATCTACCGCGAGGTGATGCACGATTCCTACGGGCCGGGCGGGAAGAAGTTGGCTAACGGCAGTTGACCCAATCGGTGCATTGCGATCCTGCAGCAGACCGACGGTTTCGTTCCCCGCCCTCAATCCTGTTCTCGCCTCATCTCCTCTGACTTCTCTCCTGACCCCAAGCCCGCTCCTTGCGCCAACCGACATTAATGCTACATTGTAGCAATGGGCGAGATAAAATTCCTGGGCGAGTTCGAACAGATGGTCCTGCTGGCCATTCTGCACCTTGGGGACGGCGCATATGGTCTGACCATACGCCGCGAATTGGAGAAAAAGACGCGTCGCAAGGTTACTCACGGCGCCGCATACATAACCTTAGACCGACTCGAAAAGAAGGGCCTTCTCTGCTCCGAACTCGGTGACCCCACGCCGGGCAGGGGGGGGCGCGCCAAACGGTACTTCCACGTCACGCCTGTCGGGATTACCGCTCTCCGTGAGTCGCGCAAGGCGCTGCAAAACCTGTGGGGCGGTCTGGAAGCCGTCCTGGAGGATTCGTGATCAGGCCGCCTTGGTTAGCGCAGCTGGCAATACGCATCTTCGTATCGGATGCCAAGGCTCGGGAGGGGCTGATCGGTGACCTATACGAGGAGTATCGGGAACTCGCGGTCAGGTCCCGTGTCGCTGCGTGGCGGTGGTACTGGGTCAAGACAATACAACTGAGTTCGCTTTACGGGATCGAGCGTCTACTCATACGAACGAGCCGTAGCTCATCCGCTTCCACCTCAATGTCGATACTGCCCAGCAAACAGCG
>CAYTDU010000841.1:0-2808 GCA_964436395.1 uncultured Gemmatimonadaceae bacterium
TTGCGTGCCTGCAATCGATCGCGTCAAACCACCAAACGCCCGCGTACGGTCCTCTTCTGCCTCTGCATAGCATGCAGGGATCCCGTGTAGGCCGACATCCCCCGTTTGAAACGAGCCAACCGCCGTGGTCGCATTTCCAAGCGGATGAGAAAAGGAGCCAACGACGAGGCGCAGGTCGACGACAACCACTGTTCACCCAGTAGAGGAGCTAATCCAGGTTGACAGGGCCGACGGTAGGGACCCTGGTCTGCACCGTCAGGCACCTCGCCTACCCTGGCGATCCCACCACTACCGCTGCATCTTAGCGATCATGACTGAGGCCACCTTTGATCGGCTCAGGGAAGCTCTCGCCGGCCGCTGCGACGCCTTCGTGCGTAACCTCTTTTTGAGTGAGGCAAGGGTGCTCGAAACATGACTCTCAACCGCCGCGACTTTCTCAAAGTGACCGGTCTCGGCGTCTCAGTCTCAGCATTGGCCGTCAGCTGCCGGCAAGCGAGTGTGGATCGACCTAACATCGTCCTCTGTATGGCCGACGATCAGGGTTGGGGCGACATGGCATTCAACGGCCATCCTGTGCTGCTCACTCCCAACTTCGATGCCATGGCTCGGGAGACGCTTCGCTTCGATCGCTTTTACGCAGCTGCACCGGTGTGCTCTCCCACACGCGGTAGCGTCTTGACAGGCCGTCACCCGAACCGGTTCGGCTGCTTCAGCTGGGGACACACGCTGCGACCGCAGGAGATTACGCTCGCCGAAGCATTAAAGACCGTCGGTTATGTAACAGGGCACTTCGGCAAATGGCACGTCGGTTCGGTGCAACCGGATAGCCCCGTCAATCCCGGGGCAAGCGACCTTCGAGTTATACGAACTAGAAAGCGATTCGGAAGAAACCACTAACCTGGTCGCAGAACACCCGAGTCGAGTGGAGTCGATGCGGAACGAACTGGCAGCCTGGCAGAGGTCAGTAATACGAAGTCTGAATGGACGAGACTACAGCTGATCGTGGCGCGTGACGTCAAGTTGATCTGCCACAGAACAACGCGGACGGACGCGGATAACAGCGGCACTTGGATTCCCCACCCAACCCAGCAGACTCCTCCGCGTTATTCCGCGCTTTTCAGCGGCGAATAAGACGATGACGCCTAAGCCCTTTCAGTTTCCAGTTACGGCCTCCACGTCGGGTGCCGCTCGTTGATTGCGCCAACGTCGCCTATTCGTCCGACGCGTCTGCGCACATCCAAGTAAGTATCTGTCGATGAGGAATCGGGGATCACGTACACCGCCGCGCTGTAATCGTTGGGCGGGTCCACCGAACCAACGACCACGAGTTCCGTCCCATCGGGCGACCAGTCAACCGTGACACGTGTTTCCGTGTACTGAAACCGATCGTTTGTGAGTTGACGCAGGTTCGTCCCGTCAGCGTTGATTGCCCAGACGTCCGTATTCGAGCCATTGAAGTACCTGATCCGCCGCACGAACGCTATCTGTGTGCCGTCCGGAGAGAACCGTGGGTCGTAATCGGTCTCCGGGTTGCTGGCATCACTGCCGATCGTGAGGCGGGTCAGACCCGTGCCGTCGCGATTGATGATGTACAACGCCCCGAACCCCGAGAATACGAGCTGCTGGCCGTCCGGCGACCAGTCCACGGTGCCATGCACAGTTAGGGGAGTGCCTTGGTATTCCAGGTACGTCGGCGTCAGCAATTCCATCCCCGTACCGTCGTACTGACTTGCGTAGAGCCAAGTCAACCGGTAGCTGGTGACATCATCCAGGGAATCCCGGAAGAACACAATCCGGTCCGGATCGAGCGGATCCCAGGAAAATGTGCCCGGGCCAGTGGCATCTACCGCAATCGAATCCATAACATGCACCGCCCCATCCTCATCCGCCATTCCCGCTAGGGAAGCGACAGGTCCTGACACATCCGGTACAACACAAATCTCCGGCCAGTCGTTAAAGGATGGCGCGCACAAGTATGCCAGCCGTTGGCCTGTGGAGTTGAAGCGGGGCCTATTTGATACCAACGTTGTCGTCAGGGCGGCGCTGCCACTTCCATCGGCCGCGGCAATTGATATGCGGTCGTTGTTTGAAACAAATGCCACGCGCTCGCGCGATGGTGACCACCACGGATATTCCCCGCCGGTCTGTTCTATCACTGTCAGGCCGGCCCCGTCGCCGTTCACGCGGTACAGTCTTCCAGGCACACCGGTAGAATCGCTGAAGAACGCTATCTGAGGCCCGATCGGCACGGTAGGCGTTGTCGCCGTGGCGGTGAAAATCACGGTTGCCGCCGGTAGCGCTGGGCTACTCGCCTGAACTTCCTGAGAACCAACGGCACCCAACCTCCAGCTGACCGACGCGAAACCGTCGGGGCTGGTTAGGACTGAATCGGCTGACAGAGTACCGCCACCCAGAGTAACGGAGTAACGCACCCAAACCGCTTCAACTCCTATCTCGTCGGCCGCCACAACACGGGTAACCAGCGGCAGCTCTAACAAACTGTCTGCGAACGCCGTCTGTCCGTCACCACTCTCCAACAAAAGCGTTGCCGGAGCGGGTTGTGCGGCCAGCCGCATTGTGTCCGACTGTCCGGTGAACAGTTGAGCCACGATGCGAGCCACACCGCGTACCGCAGCACCTACCGCGCGCCCGCTGTCGGCAGACGGGACACGTACGCGCGCTGTGTCGAGCGAACGCCAGACTATTGGCGTGCCGGGTATGGGGGTTTCAGTCGAGTCGAACGCCACTCCTTCCAGTACGATCTCGTCGCCCTCGGTTATCAGAGTATCAGGTGTGAGAATGAACATC
>CAYTDU010000842.1:0-2807 GCA_964436395.1 uncultured Gemmatimonadaceae bacterium
GTCGTCGGTGATCCCTGAATCGTAGACCGCCAGAGTCTCATCGCGGGCGTCTGGATCAGTCGGTTGCGGCCCATCCCTTGGGATACGGCCTCCGTGTCCGGAGTAAAAGAAGACAAAGGTGTCATTGGGGCCGATACGCCCGGCGAAATCCCGCACAGCGTTGCGAATGTTCCCGACCGTAACCTGGTTGTCCTGTAGGAGCACGCCATCGCTCGGGCGCATATTACCGCCCTGTACCATTGCGTTCTGGACACGTACGGCATCTTCAGCAGTGTACGCCAGGTTGCTGGCGCGTCCGCCGTAATCACTGATACCGGCAAAAATCCCGTACACGCGCCCCTCGCCGGCAGGGCCCGGCCGCGGCTGACGGTCGGCAAGCTGGGTGGGTGCCGCCTGGCCACCACGCTGAAGTTGAAGTGTATACTGGCCGGTTTGGCCGGCCTCGTAGGAGGTCGCCACGATACGGTATCGGCCCGATTCCTCAAGTCTCATCTCGACGCGCGAGTGAGATGTGCTTCCTTCGTAGTCGTCGTTCTGCACGTCCTCGCCACTCGGCGCAACGACTCCGAGGTATGTATCAAATGCCGAGGAATTCATGTCTACACGAATGGTTTCGCCAGCCGAACCGTTGAACACATACGTGTCCCTGTACTCTCCGTCCTCGAGCCTCCCGTCGCCGGTTTCAAGTGCGCCGTTGGTGGTTGAGCCGAAATCGAGCGTATGGACATCGCGGGCCTCGGTAGACGCCGTCGTTGTGCCTCCAGCTCCCAGATCAATCGCTAGCGTATAGGATCCGGTCTCCCCCTCGCTGTACGAAGTGACCAACACTCTATACGTGCCTGACTCGACTATATCGGCATCGATCACACTGCGAGACGTGCTTTCATAGTCATCGTTTTCTTGCTGCTCGCCATTTGGATCCTTGAGAATCAGGTAGGTGTCGAAGTCGTTGGACTGGAGGTCGATGTGCGCACGTTGACCTGGCCGACCTGTGAAGTCGAAGTAGTCGACGTACTCGCCCGTCCGCAGAGTTTCGTCTCCCGGGCTGAGTGAGCCTCGCTCACTCCGCGGACCCGAAGCAGCGATTTGTCCAGATCCCTGTTCTACCCTGAGATCATAGGCCCCGGTCTCACCCGGTTGGTAGCTAGTTACGGTGATCGCGTATCGCCCTGTTTCCGGCAACGCGAGTGATATCAACGACCGAGATGCATCTCCGGCGTGGTCGTCGTTGAATGTCTGCTCGCCACTGGGGTAACGGAGGATCAAATAGGGATCGAAATCGCTCGAGCGGAGGTCGATTACAACCTGCTCGCCGGCTGTACCCTCGAACGCATACGCATCCCGGTATTCCCCGGACGACAGTGTCTGATCGCCGCTCGCCAAAGTCCCCGACTCGAACCTCGTGCCGGGCGCGGATCCGCCGGCGGCCACCTGCCCACCAATCGACGTTGTCACCTCGTAACTGCCGGTCTCGCCCTCAGAATATGAAGTAACCACTATCGTCCATTGGCCCGATTCATCCGCAATTGTCTCAACATGAGAATGACTCGTGGACCCTTCATAGTCGTCGTTGTCTATAGTAGCACCACTTGGTTTCGTGAGAATGAGGTAGGTGTCGAATTCAGACGACCGGAGGTCGACGGAGAGTTGCTGCCCGGCACGAACGTCGATGTAATGACCGTCGGCGTATTCTCCGCTCGAAATCGTCCGGTCGCCGGCCCGCAGCTCTCCTCGGATGGTGTTGGCTGCTTGGTCGACCTTGCTTGCCGTTACTGCGCCCCCACCACCCTTTCCGTACACACCTACCCCGTAAAAGCAAGGTTCGGTTGAGCAAGACACCATAATAACCTGCAGGCTATAATCTCCTGGCCGGCTCGGCGTTATAGATACGATCGGGGTGTCGTCGAGCTCTATGTCTTCGTCGACTTCATTACCATTCGGGTCGCGGAGACGAAGATCCAGATCGGAACAATCTTGATCGCATACCCCAACCAGCATGTAGTCTGTACCCGATTGGAGCGAGAGTGTGACCGACTCGCGTTCGTCCTCGTCCAGAGATCCCGTGCGGTTGCCTTCGATCTGTCTATATCCACTGGATTCTACCGTCTCCAGCATGTTCCCTAGCTGACTACTGACAATTTCCTGCCATCCGCCGCTGGAGCCCTGGTTCGTGCTGCCGCCGCCGCTGCCGTAGATCCCGACGCCATAAAAGCAGGGCTCAGTTGAGCAACTGACCATGATTACCTCCAGGCGGTAGCTGCCGGAGCTCGATGGAGACACGCTCACGACCGGGGTATCGTCCATCTCGATATCGTAGTCCACCTGCTCACCGCCAGGACCGTACAGGTAAAAGTCGATGTCGCTACAATCGTTGTCGCACGCACCAACCATCATGTATTGGTTGCCTGCCTGAAGCGAAACCGTCTGCGATTCTCGTTCGTCTTCGTCGAGCGATCCGGTTCGCGCGTCTTCCGTTTCGCGGAGGCCACCATCCCGGGCTATCTGCGACGCTTCTTCGAGCTGCCGGTTCACCTGCTCGCGCCATTGAGCGTGAACCGAACCAGCAAACAAAACCATGAGCGCAAGTGTGAGGGGGAGGATATGGCGAATTCGATCCATCTTGCACACCTCTCGATTCGAGGACGATTGGTCGAGGTCAAACCGTTTGCAGCAATCAAGAATGGGACCGCTCTCGGGTTGGCACGAGCGGCCACGATTCGACCTCAAGATGATAGGGACAGCGCTGCATTGCAACAATTATCGGTGGCATACACGATGTAGTTTAGTACAGCATTCGAGATCTCATG
>CAYTDU010000843.1:0-2799 GCA_964436395.1 uncultured Gemmatimonadaceae bacterium
GTAAACATCGGAGAATTGATTACCTGGTCTCCTTCGTTTTCGCTGACACAGACTCAGCGTAAGAACGCGGGTGTCGAACTTTATTCTTCGGCGGACTTCGCGGGAGAGGTCGATTCGATCTTTCCTGAACAGAGCGACCTGTCCATGCGTATAGCTACGCCATTGCGCATAGGCCGCTGGAACTGGCAAAACGACTTCAGCATTAGGAGCTTTACCAAGACGTTGCTGCCCGGTGCCAGTAACACACTGATCATCAGAGACCCGAACGATTCGTCAATCACCTCCACCGTGCACTACACGGAGGATTTTGGCACGAGCGTGGATTGGAACACCGGCATCAATCTGCCGTCGCTCTTCCCGTCCACTTGGAAACTCCAGCCTTCAGTGTCGATTCAGAATACGACAAGTGGTGCGTTCATGGTTCGGAACCGTTACACCAACGGTGCATTCGTGACGCAGGGAAAGAGACTGTCTTTTGGGGCGGGGATGTCTCCGGCGTTCTTTGGCTTTTTCCCGGGGGTGGGGCCTATCTCTCGAATCCGCCACTCCGTGTCGCCGAGAATCAGCTGGAATTACCGGCCATCAGCGGAAGTACCTGAGGAATATGCTCGTGCTATTGCCGGACCTAACAGCGCCCCACAGCTACGGAGCCCGACGACGCACGCTATCACGTTCTCTCTCTCTCAGGTGTTCGAAGGGAAGAAGAGACTACCTCCTGGCGACACGGTCACCGATCCGCGCAATGCACCAAAGATCAAATTGCTGAGCATTCAGACTTCTGCTATCAACTACGATTTCGAGCAGGCAAAGGACTCGGGGCGCACGGGTTGGAAGACGCAGAGCATTCAGAACTCGATCACAAGCGACTTGCTGCGCGGTTTCACGTTTTCCATTTCGCACAATCTGTGGGATGGTGCGGTGGGCTACGACTCTACGAGATTCTCTCCCAGGCTCTCGTCCATGTCGGCTCGGTTTAGTCTCACTGGAGCAACTATCATGAACGTGTTGGCGCTGGTCACCGGAGGGCAGACCAGGCCGGAACCTCAGCAGCAGGAGACTCAGACTCAGGGTGAACTGCTCCAACCGCAAGGAACCGGTATGGGGCCGCCGCAAGGCCTCGATCGCACAATGAACCGGATGGGTTCTGGGCCGGTCATGGGAAGCGGGTTCAGGGCATCGGTGACCTACGACGATCAGCGAACCGAGCCCCGAGAGATCGGCGGGCAGCTTTTTGAGGAACCCGCCAACCGAACACTCGGTCTTCAGATTGGTTTTTCGCCGACGGAAAACTGGTCGGCATCCTGGAATACGCAGTACAACATCACCGACAAGGAATTCGGGCAGCACATGCTTCGCCTGGACCGTGACCTACACCGCTGGCGCGCCACTTTTTCGTTCGTGAAAACCCCAAACGGCAACTTCGCGTTCAACTTCTTCGTGAGCCTCACCGACCAGCCGGAGATCAAGTTCCAGTACGATCAGAGGAATGTGAATCAAGGGGGGTAGGGCGGACGGGCGGTACCCTTCCCAACACCGCTCCGCACCAGGCGGTACCTCCCATCCCCATCCCCTACCCGGCGGAAGGGCGGTAGGTTGATCACGGAGGCCACCTACCGCCCTACCGCCTTTCCGCCCTACCGCCTTGCGTACTGTCCTCGAAAACGGACAGGCGCAGAGTGGGCTTGCTCCCCGTAAATGTATATATTTGAGGGACTTAGCCGTTGAGCACACATTGGCACACTCCCTGCTCTAAAGAGACGCAGGCCAACGACGCACCACCAGGAGAGAGTTATGAGACGCCTTTTTGCTGTCACGTTGATCGCGACGATGCTGGTAGCATGTGATGATGACGTGGTCGACGTGGTTCCTATCATTTTGGAGCCGCCCGCGACGTTGAACAGCATCAGCCTCGATGGAGCGATCCATCTGTTGTGGTCGAACAACGCTGAGGTGAACGCACCAGCAGATGCTTTTCTCGAATACAGGATATACAGCACCGGCTATTCGTTGGACGACGAGCTCTGCGACGAAACATGGGACCTCGAGGGCTCCACAGTCTACGGCACCGAGTTTCTGGCCGGATCTCTGACGAACGGGATGCCTATGTGTTTCGCTGTCGTGTCGGTGAGCATCGACGGCGCTGAAAGCGACTTTTCCGATGCCAGGGCCGACACACCGCGCCCCGATGCTCGAAACGTGCTGCTCTATGCATGGGAAGAGAACGCCAGCCTGAGCGGGTTTAGGTTTTTCCAGGACACAAATGGTGACGGTCAGGTTGGTGCGCTGGAGTTGGGAGCTGTGGGTGACGGCGGCCGCACCGACATCGATTTCTGGGTCCACAAGGATGCAAACGGCGACTTCTTCCTGGTGCCGGAACGGGCGGGAACCACGGTCGTTCAGTACGGAACTGGGCTCCTCGAGGATTTAACCTCGATTGACATTGCCCCAATCGATGGGTTCAGCCCGCTGGGAATCGAGGCGTTGCCCGGTTTCGGATATGTGTTCGAGATGGACGGCGGCGACGGCTACGCCCGCTACGGTGCTGTCAGGGTGACTCATGTTGGGGAAGACTTCTTGATCTTCGATTGGAGCTACCAGACGGATCCGGGGAATCCGGAGCTTTCGGTGCACGGTGGAGCGGCGGTGGCGGATGCCAGCGGCATCACTGTAATTCGGGGGAAATAGGTCGGACGGGCGGAAGGTCGGACGGGCGGACGGACCCCGCCGCCCTTCCGCCAGTTTGGTGCTGATCAGGATCGCTTTCCCCGGGTCGGCCAGGACCGTGAAGAGTTCGCGCAG
>CAYTDU010000844.1:0-2796 GCA_964436395.1 uncultured Gemmatimonadaceae bacterium
GAGGGAGATGTCTGAGCGGCTTGGCGACAAGGGACGGCTACCCAAGCGGATAGACGTATCCGAAATCGTGGATCGCGCCTACCTTATGCAAAAGACGCGCGCTCGGAGAGAAGGCAAACAACTCGATGATGGCGTGGCCGTATTAGTTGCCGTAATGACGGGATTCGGTCTCTTCATCGAGCGCGTACTTGAAGATGGAGAAGCATTCGTCCGTTACGAGTCAGAGATTGGTAAGTCCATGTGGTATGCGATGCCCAGTGCGGTGTTTTACGACGAGCAAGAACGACCATGTCGCAACCTGAGCACCGACCAACCTATCCCAGGAGAACCGGGAAAGCGCGCCAGCGTTGCGGGTGTTCACTGCCAGATAGAAGGTTACTGGAAACAGGTCGGCGATCACGAAAGGCGGGAATACTACGAGTGAACCCTGGCACACGTATTGGCACGGTGTAACGAATGCCTGAAATGAATGCGCGACCATCTGGACACCAGCGATACGGCAACGCCCCAAATGATGGTCGCACAGAGGTAGGCGAGGGGGATAATGCGAGAAGCACCACCCCCAAATAACCTGGGTGAAAATCTGGGTGAATTTGGACCTGGAATCCCCCGTGGTGACCCTGAAACGAGCAACGGGACTTCCGGTGCGCTCTGGTATGTAGGAAAGGATCCTCCCGCAGATTAGATTCCCAGGCGGATAATTTTGGTTCCGGTAATAGAGGTTCGAATCCTCTGGGGCCAATCGAGCTACCCATATCGGCCATACCCCTTCTGGATAGCAGTCTGTCTAGCTATTTTTTCAGGCTATCATGGCTGACATCTCATTGACTTCAAGCAAAGCACTATTGATGTCCGGGACGGCGAATCAACCGCTGGCTCAGGAAATCGCAGAACGTCTTGAACAACCGCTGTGCCAAGTAACCATCAGGCGGTTCGCGGACGGCGAGATCTTCGTCAAGATCGACGAAAACGTGCGCGGTCAGGACGTCTTCATCATACAGCCCACCTGCCCACCGGCCGAAAACCTGGTGGAACTGCTGATCTTGATCGATGCGGCCCACAGAGCCAGTGCAGCCCGCGTCACAGCGGTTGTTCCGTACTTCGGCTATGGGAGGCAAGACCGCAAGGACCAGCCGCGCGTGGCAATTGCCGCGAAGTTGATGGCGAACTTGATAACCACCGCTGGTGCGGATCGAGTGCTGGCCATCGACTTTCATCAACATCAGCTGCAGGGTTTCTTCGACATCCCGGTGGACCACCTGTTTGCCGCGCCTGTCTTGGTGCAGCACTACCGGCAAATGCGCATGGTGGACCCGGTGATCGTAGCGCCGGATGTGGGCGGAGCTAAGATCGCACGCGGTTTTGCGAAACGGCTCGACGCATCCCTCGCCATCATCGACAAGAGACGCCCCTCCGCGAATATAGCGGAAGTCGTGAATGTCGTTGGAGACGTCGAAGGTAAGGATTGTCTCATAGTCGACGACATGATTGACACGGCGGGAACGATGTCCGAGGCGGCTCATGCTCTGAAGCGGCTTGGAGCGCGCGATGTATTTGCGTGTGCATCTCACGCTCTGTTGTCCGGGCCCGCCGTCGATCGATTGAGTGCGAGCCCGTTGAAAGAGGTAGCAGTCACCAATACGATGCATATTCCGGAGGAGCGGCACTTCGACCAGCTGCACATTCTGTCGATCGCACCGCTCTTGGCACAAGCCATCCGGTTCACTCACAGCGATCAGTCGGTTAGCTCACTGTTCTGACTGATACAAATCGGAAGCGTAGAAGGACAAGTCATGGCTGAATCTCTAGTGCTCGATGCGACGAAACGATCCGAATCGGGCAAATCGGCGGCGAGACAGATCCGCCGCGAAGGCAACATCCCTGCTGTGTTGTACGGACACGGCAGAGATCCTGAACTCTTGACCATATCGGGGATGCAATTCGAAAAAGCGGTGGCGTCGGTGAGCGGCATGAGAATCATCAAGGTCAAGGTTGGCAGTAAAACCAGCCGCGCGTTGATACAGGAAGTCCAACGGCATCCTACTCGAGCGCAGGTCCTGCACGTGGACTTCTTGGAAGTCCACAAGGGAGAGAGGATTACCGTGAAACCTCCGATTCGCCTCGTGGGATCGCCTGAGGGAGTAAGGAACCAGGGTGGAGTACTCGACCAGATCTTGCGTGAACTCGAGATCCGCGTACTCCCGAAGGACCTGCCCGACCGCATTGAGGTTGATGTAACCGATCTGATGGTAGGACACTCGATCCACGTCAGAGACGTCGAGGTTCCTGATGCGGAAATCTTGATAGATCTGGACGCTACGATCTGTACCGTCGTACCGCCTCGCGTTGAGGCCGAGCCTGTGGCCGAGGAACTGGCTGAGGAAGTGGAAGAAGCAGGTGAGCCGGAATTGATCCGGAAGGCGAAGGAAGAGGAAGGCGGAGAAGCCGAAGACGCCGGTACTCAAGGCGAGGGATAAGAACTGCGCGCCATCATCGCGCTTGGAAATCCCGGGCCCGCATATGCCGTTACGCGGCATAATGCGGGCTTTGTCCTGGCCGACTTCATTGCCGGAGAATGGGAGTTCCCCAAGTTCCGGCGCGTTGGCAAGGCGTACGTTACCAACCGAGAAATCGGCGGCGAGCCGGTAGCTATCGTTAAGCCTCGCACTTACATGAACAGGAGCGGTCAAGCACTGGGACCGCTTCGAACGCTAGATGATTTCGACCTTTCGCACGACATGCTCGTTGTCGTTGATGACTATGCACTGCCGAGCGGCACCTTTCGCATGCGGGCGC
>CAYTDU010000845.1:0-2794 GCA_964436395.1 uncultured Gemmatimonadaceae bacterium
AGCGTCTACGACCTCCTGTACTGCGAACTGTCGGCGGGCAGCCGCCAGCAAACAAGGTCCGTGCAACAGTCGACATCGACGTTCACATGACTGCGACCACCTTAGTGTTTTCGACGTTTGCGCGCGGCTGTGGAATAACGTGAAACTTCATCCTCGCGAGTGTGTTAATCCGAAGCACGATTTGCGGATTTGTTCCGACTTTGGTATTCGTGCTATTTGTTTGCTGATAAATGGATCTCTGCTTGAAGAACGAGGGGGCAATCATGAGCACAAAGAAGCTGCTTAGACTATTCGGGTTCATCGGCACATTGAGCGTATTCTTGGCCACATACGGGTTGGGAGCGCAGATACAATTCGACAACACGCCTTCACCGGTGGTCATTCAACGCACACCGGAGCGCGGTGAGGAGCTGTCGGTTGACGGGACAATCGAACTGGTCTTCGATCGGGCAATGGACCACGCCGCAGTGGAGAAGGCTTTTTCGCTGTTGCGGTATCCCGAGGCTGAGACGGTGAGCGGTTGGTTTGACTGGCCGGATGAGCGCACGGCGCGTTTTCAGCCGGCGCGATCGCTCTCCCGGGATACGGAATACCGGGTTGCCCTCACCAGCGAGGCGGCGGGTGTAGACGGACACACGTTGATCGAGGCGTTCACATTTCGCTTCCGCACGGTCGGCTATCTCGAAGTGTCCCAAGTGATTCCCGCGCCGGGCACGCAAGACATCGAAGCCGACGGCACGATCACGGTGATGTTCAACCGTCCGGTGGTGCCACTTGTTGCCATCTCGGACCCCAAAGCCGCTGGATTGCCGCATCCCCTGGACATTGACCCTGTCATCTCTGGCACGGGACAGTGGTTGAACACCTCGATCTACGTGTTCACCCCCACGGAGCCGCTTGCCGGAGGCACGACCTACACTGCCCGTGTGAGCTCCGGCCTCACCGATACCACCGGTGGCGTGTTGGCCGAGGATTTTGTTTGGACCTTTTCCACCCAGCCACCAAACGTGGTTTGGGTTGACCCCGACCAGAACGAAGATCTCGTCCCCGTGGACACGAGTATCCGTGTTACGTTCAACATGCCCATCGACTTGAACAGCGCACGCGAGCGCTTCACCCTGCGCACGACGAGCCTCCTCGGCGAACTGCTCGCTACCAAGGTCCAAGGCACCTACGAGCTAGATGACAACACCCTGGTGTTCACGCCGAGTAACTGGCTGGCGTTCGCCCAGGGTTATGTAGTCTCCCTCGATGCCGGTGTGAGGAGTGCTGCCGGTGGGTTGGGGATGGAGAAGGGCGTCAGCTGGCGGTTCACCACCGTTCCATTGCCGAAGATCGTTGGCACGGATCCTCGAAACGGCGAACGCGACGCCTACCCTTACACCGCGTTTAGGATTCATTTCAACGCGCCGATCGACCCCGATACGGTGATGAGCAACCTCGAGATGGAGCCGGCCCTCGATCCCGCCCTCGTCGATACCTACTTCAGCCGATGGGACAACACGTTTGTGCTGCGGTTCGGCGCGCAACCAAGCACGGAATATGTCCTACACATCGGTCCGGGTATCGCTGATCCCTACGGAAACATCACCGGGCAATCGATAACCGTTCGTTTCCGCACCGCGCCGCTCGATCCGACCGCCTGGCTTCACGTGCCTGGTCGGATCGGCACTTACAGCACCTACCAACCGGCCCGGATGATCGTTGCCCATCTCAACACCGAACGGCTGAATCTCTCCCTGTACCGGCTTGCGGTCAAGGACTACTTCGCGGCGAGCAACGACTGGTACGACTACGCACCGCCTACGACGAGTCGACTCCGGCGCTGGTCGGTTGACGTCGAATCACCGTTGAACGAAGTTCTGTACACCCCTGTGGAGCTGCTGGCGTCAGGCGGCTCGTTGGAACCGGGGATCTATCTGCTTGATCTGGAGGCGGACAAAGTGCGCTTTGATCGCTGGCGACACCGTCACATTCTCATTGCCAGCCCGATCAACCTGACGCTCAAGACCGACGAGCACCAGACACTCGTTTGGGCGACCGACCTTAGCACCGGTGCTCCGGCTCCCGGGTTGATCCTCCGTGCGTACGACGATGATGGAGTGGAACAAGCCGCCGTGATCACCGACGGCAGCGGTCTGGCGAGCTTTCCCGGCACCGACGCCCTGGGTTGGTACGGAGCGACGGTCATTGGCTCCATGCCATTCACCATGGGAAGCTCGAATTGGGATAGCGGAATCTCGGTGTGGGAGTTCGGGTTCTCATCCGGGGCTCTGCAGGAATGGCGCGGCCACATTGACACCGATCGCCCTCTGTACCGGGCCGGCCAAACCGTGTACTTCCGCGGTGTGATCCGAGCCGAGGACGACGCACGCTATCGGCTGCCGCGGCGCGACACGATCGAGGTCACAATTCGCGATGCGGTTTGGGAAGAAGTCTATCAGCAGATTCTGCCACTCGATGAGTTCGGAGCGTTTTCCGGCGAGCTCGATCTCTCGGAGAGCGCATCGCTGGGGTCCTATCAGATTTCGGCCGGTTTGGATGGGACCAGCTTCAGCGGCTCGTTCCAGGTGGCGGCGTATCGGGCCCCGGAGTTCGAGGTAACCGTCACCCCGGATCGCGCCGAGATCGCCCGCGGTGAGGCGAACACGGCGACCGTCGATGTGCAGTACTTCTTCGGCGGACCGGTGGCAGGTGTTCCCGTGGAGTGGAACGTTCTCTCCGATCCGTTTACTTTCCAACCGGACCAGTTCGGCCGCTACACGTTCACTGACGACGATGATCCGTGGATCTG
>CAYTDU010000846.1:0-2794 GCA_964436395.1 uncultured Gemmatimonadaceae bacterium
ATGGGCCGGCACGAACGACGGCAACATCTGGGTGCGCGAGAACGACACCGCTGATTGGACGCTGGTGAGCGACAACGTCCGAGGCGCTCCAGATTACTACTGGGTGAAACGGATCGAGGCATCACATCACGAGCCCGGCAGGGCCTACGCGGTACTCGACGGGCACCGCTGGATGGATTTTGCACCGTACGTCTACAGGACCGACGACTTCGGCCAGTCGTGGACGAATATCACGAACAACCTGCCGGAAGGGTCGCTGTACATCGTCAGGGAAGACTACGAGAATCCCAACCTACTGTTCGCGGGCAGCGAGTTTGCGATATACATCTCTATAGACCGAGGAGAGCACTGGTCGCGCTTCATGAACGACCTGCCGACCGTTCCCGTGCACGACCTGCTAATCCATCCGCGCGACGCAGACCTGATTGCCGGAACGCATGGACGAGGGGTTTGGATAGTCGACAACATCACGCCGCTGCAGCAACTGACTGACAGTGTGCTCGAGAGCAATGTTCACCTATTCGATGTTCGCCCTGAAGTTCAGTGGCTGAGCACCTACGAGTTTTCGTGGACAACTCAGAAGCGGTTTTACAAGGACAACCCACCCACGGGATCAAACATAGCCTACTACCTGAAGCGTGAGCACTCCGATTCGGCGACCGTCGAGATCATGGACGTAACCGGTAAGGTCGTGCGCACGCTGAAGGGAGCCACAAACACAGGCATCAACACCGTGTTTTGGGACCAGCGTGAGCCTCCTCCGCCGGAGGAAGAAAACGATCGGAGACGCAGGCGGAGAGGGCCAAGGCTGGGAACGCTGCTACCGCCAGGCAAGTTCTTGGTGCGACTAACTGTCGACGATGAGGTACGGTCAACTCGGCTCGTGATCGAGAAGGACGAACCGGGGTATATGGGGCGGTAGGGGCCATCGAAGGGAACCTACCGCAGGGTGAACGCTAATGTGAAGTCGCCATCTCTCCCACGCTGAGCAAGCTGTCGGCGAGTTTCTCGATAAACTCTCGCAACACCAGCTTGACCAGCCAGCGCCCTGGAATGCCCGATTCGCCGTAGTAGGCTCCAGCAAGCTGGCCGCACACGGCGGCCGTGGTATCCGCGTCGTCGCCCAAATTCGCCGCCTCGAGGACTGCTGTCTCGAAAGTCTCGGTTCGATAAAAACACCAGAGGGCAGCCTCCAAGCATTCCACCACGTATCCTGAGCCTCTTATCTGAGAGCGATCCTTGTCGACGTACGCGCATTTCGCTATTTCGACTACCTTGGGGGCCCCTGAAAATGTCAGCGCGGACTCTCCAACCACTGCCCCCTTTGGTTTCCCAGCAAGCGCGCGTTTCAGAATCACGGCAAAGAGCCTGCAAGCATCGATACACTCTCTTGCACCATGTGTTGTGCGCGAGCTCTCAGCAGCATACCGCTCAATTGCAGTTTCGTTTGGGAAAAAAAACATCGGAATCGGTGCGAGCCGCATGAGCGACCCGTTGCCCGCCGTGAGAATACTCACCGGTCCGGCGAAAGGATCGCCTGTGCGCCGATAGGTGCTGAGCGCGCCTGCCACAGTATTCCCGATATCGAAACGCTCGCCCGTACTGCTCAAATACCCCTCTCGAGCCCATCGACAATACAGTTCCATCTGATGCCCGGCGTCGAAGCCAATCTGGTCGACGAGGCTCTTGGCCAAGCAGAGTGCCATTGAGGTGTCGTCGGTCCATTCGCCTGGAGCCAGATGGAAAGGCCCCCCGCCGATCATGTCGGTAATAGGCTCATACGTGTCACGCGTGGAGAACTCCAGCGTAGCTCCAACCGCATCGCCTACCGCGAGCCCCAAAAGGCAGCCTCGAAACCTGTCGATATGCCTCATGATCAGGTGCCACTCTAATACTCCACAGTCAATTGGCAGACAATTCCGAATGCTTCTCAGTCAATTGGGAAACTCAGACGCCGCGGAAAACTGCAAGAAGTCGACCGCCAGCCTGGCGATATCTCCCCCAGTCGTGCATTATGCGGCGGCCCAAATATTCTTACCTCTCCAGGCAAAAGCGGTGGGGGCAACGGGTGAGTGACGCACCAAAACCATCACATAACACCGCGGCAAAACGCGCCGTTACCGTAGCCGTAGTCGGCAATGTGCTGGAGTGGTACGATTTCGCCGTATATGGGTTTCTAGCTGCAATAATCGGTAAGAACTTCTTCCCGTCAGCCGACGAGACCACTCAGCTCTTGGCATCATTTGCCGTGTTCGGCAGCGGCTTCCTGGCACGCCCGCTGGGCGGAATCGTGATCGGCCGCATTGGCGATGTGAAGGGACGCCGGTTCGCACTGCTGCTCACGATCTTCTTGATGGCCGCCGGGACCGTGATGATGGGCCTGGTCCCTACCTATGCCACGATTGGGTTGGGAGGTCCCCTCTTGATTCTCGTAGCCCGGTTGATGCAGGGTTTCTCTGCGGGAGGAGAGTGGGGAGGCTCCACAGCATTCATAGTGGAGTGGGCTCCACACGGGAGGCGAGGCTACTATGGCAGCTTCCAGCAATGCAGTGTTGCCGGCGGGGTGCTTCTGGGTTCCGGATTTACCGCTATCCTGAGCACGTTGCTTTCCCCGGAAGTCATGGAAGCATGGGGGTGGCGAGTGCCGTTTCTGCTGGGCAGCCTACTAGGCCCCGTAGGCATGTACATGCGCAGAAACATTGACGAGACGCCCGCCTACACACAGGAACAACAGGCGCCGACATCTGCCTTACCAACCGATGTCCACCCGGTCTGGCTGGCGGGGCGCGCATTC
>CAYTDU010000847.1:0-2792 GCA_964436395.1 uncultured Gemmatimonadaceae bacterium
ACACCTTTGTCTATGATCTTGCGGAGCCCACGCTCGTACCTGTCTCGAGCCTCAATGATCTCAGCCTGGCGCTCCGGCGACAAAGCTGTCATCTCAAAAGCCAAGGGTGAACCCTCGAGAGTCTCAATCATCACCCTGACATGTTCTTTGATTATGAGTGATAAGCGTTCAGATGCCGACTCTGCACTCTTCCCCGCTGTCGCCATCAACCGCCGCACCTCAGCCAACGATTCGAGATGGCACTCGTACAGGATCGCCTCTTTGTCGGGGAAGTAATGATAAAGCGCGGTCTTGCGAACACCTACGTGTTCAGCGATGTCATCCAGCGTAGTGGCGTGGTATCCCTTCTCCCGAAATGCACGGAGTGCGGCGTGGAGGATCTCGGCGCGTCTTCGTTCTCTCTTGTCGCGAACGTGTGGCGAAACGGAAGTCTGGACACCGCCGGACGACACGTAGCGGACCCTCCTGTTAGCAGGTAATTTGAACGGCAGTTCAAAAACTGAACAGCGGGTCGAAACATGTCAAGTGAGCGTCGGAGGATTCGACCCACCGAGAGGACAGCGTGTCCACCAATGAAAACAACCACAATTCCCTAGACGACTCAGGAACGACATATATCTGGAAACCCAACGACAGTCGGGCCGTATCACTGAGCCCACACAAAGGCGTGGAGCTTCAAGATCGGCATACTACTTGCGATGTTGAGATAGATTAGCGTAGCGAGTTGAAAAGAAGTCCGCAGCCGTTAAATACGTAATCAGAAGAATTTCGGTCAAATGATACATAGTAAGCAGGTCCTGCGCGCGTCGACTGCGCTGAGGCAGTTGCTCGTTGTCGTTGCCGCCGGTACTGCATTGCCAGCATTGGCGACGGCGCAGGTGCCACCTGACTCTCTCGTTTCCGACACCATTATAAAAGTCGAAGGCGTAATTGTACGAGGAGTAAGACGGGCTACAACTCCCGGCGGCGTCACGGGGATAGTTTCGTATCCCGCATCGCTGCCGATTCCTCCAGGGGCGTCAGTTGAAGACGCCCTCCGCAAGATGCCGTTTGTTCTGGTACGGACCAACTCCAGGGGGATGGCCGAGATTTCGGTGCGCGGGTCGGAATCCCGACAAGTAGCTGTACTGCTCGATGGTGTTCCGCTCACCTTGGCATGGGATCACCGCACCGACCCCTCCGTGATACCGGTCATGGGTGCTCAGAACCTCACGATGGTCCGGGGCCTCCCCTCGATCCTTGGAGGGCCCAATGTACTCGGAGGAGTGGTGGAGGTTAACCTGAGCCGCGGATCCAACGACCGCGAGGAAGACGACCTACGGGCTACCCTTGGTGTCGACCAGGCCGGTTATCGCGCCGTGGGGTTGTCAGCGGTCAATGTGGAGAACGTCGGACGCGGGCAGATCACGATGCGGGCTGGAGGTGGATACCGAACCCGCGACGGGTTCGTGCTTCCGGACCAAGTGCTCGATCCCGCAAGCAGCGACAACCTCCGCACCAACTCCGACATGGAGGAGTTCAACGCATTCGCCGGATTGCGCTGGAGAGGCAATGCAGGCCAATGGGTCTCCCTCTCCGCATCGGGGTTCACGGCAGAAAGAGGAGTTCCGCCGGAGTTACACGTGGAAGAACCTCGACTTTGGCGTTATCCGAAGCAATGGCAAACCGTCGCGGCGCTCTCGGCCGGAACTGGACACAGGGTAACGCCTCTTGGCATCGGTGACATTGAAGCCAGTGTCGGCTTCAACGGGGGCCAACAAAACATTGAAGCGTTCGAGACGCTGTCGTACGACCGTGTCGTTGAAACGGAATCGGGTGATGAACGCACTGTAACAGTTCGGGTGTTGGGCGAACACACATTAACCAATGACGGGCAACTGCGCGCAGCCGCCAGCTATGCCGACGTGAGTCACACCGAGATTCTTGACGGCACAGAACGCTACGAATATCGGCAGCGCCTGTGGAGCTTTGGATCCGAACTCGCGTGGCAGCTACCGGCGATCACCGAATTTTCAATGGGATTGGCTTTGGACGGGGCCGACACCCCTGAGTCAGGTGGCAAGCCGCCGTTGGGCCATTTATCTGCATGGGGTGCGCGTGCCGGATTGAGTACACTGGCGCTCAGATCCGACCTTCAGTTGCATGCGTCAGCGAGCACCAGGGCACGGTTCCCTGCTCTACGAGAGTTGTACTCAGGAGCACTGGGTAGATTCGAGCCCAACCCCGATCTCAAACCGGAGCGATTACTGACGGCGGAAGTGGGCGCGACCTTGAAACTCCGAAGCCTAGAAATTCAGAGCGCGCTGTTCCGACATGAGCTTTCTGACGCCGTCGTAAGGACCTCGACACCTGATGGCAAGTACCGCCGGATCAACCGCGACAAGATATCGAGCACCGGTATCGAGTTGCTTGTCGGAGCGACCGTCGCCGGGACTACCGTCCATGGTGATCTCATGGTTCAGGATGTTTCGGTTGAAGATCCGGAAGCCGGCACGGGTCCCATTCAGCCGGAACATATGCCCGAGTTCACGGCCGGAATAGATGTGACTGCTCTGATAGTGCTCGGTGTTACAGGGCTGACCAGCGTCAAGCATACGGGAGATCAGTATTGTGTCCATCCGGAACTCGATGCTGATGTCGAACTAGAGGGAAAGACCCGCATAGATCTAGGTCTGCAACGTGATTGGCACGTCGGGGATGGGCTGTGGAGTGCCATCAGGACTACCGTGTCACTCGACAACGTGGCAGACGCAGCAGTGTTCGACCAGTGCGGTATGCCACAGCCGGGCAGG
>CAYTDU010000848.1:0-2785 GCA_964436395.1 uncultured Gemmatimonadaceae bacterium
GGGACACAACCAATCACTCCGCCTTCAGCGCCGTCACCGGATTCACCGAAGCGGCACGTCTCGCCGGCAGGAACACCGCCACCGTTGCTACGCCTAGCAAGATCAACGGCACTACACCGAACGCGATTGGGTCGAGCGCATTCACCCCGTAGAGAAGGCTCTTTACGAACCGCGATGCTCCGACGGCGGCCAGCAAGCCAATGGCTGTGCCTGCCAAAGCCACCCTCAACCCTTCTCCCAGCACTAGCCTTTGGATGGTGGATTTGTCCGCGCCGAGTGCCGTCCTGATACCAATCTCACGCGTGCGCTGTGCTACTGATTGCGCGAGCACTCCGTAGATCCCGACGGCAGCCAGGAACAATCCGAGTATCGCGAACGCGCCGAGCACATACGCGTTGAGGCGCGCGGGGAGCAACGCCAACCCGACGTGGTCTTCCATCGTCCGCACGTCGTGGAGCGGCAGATTGGGATCCAGACGACGGGCTATCTCGCGGATCTGGCCGAGCGCACCGAACGGGTCGGCGGACGTGCGGGCCACCAGCGTCATGCCGAACCACACAGTCTCCCGGTGAGGCAAAAACAAAAACTCGGTGGCCGACTCACCCATGCTGTGGTACTTACCAGTCTCCACGACACCGATGACCTCACGGTCCCGACCAGTGGTTGTGACGGTCTTTCCTATTGGAGACTCGCCCGGCCAGAAGCGATCGGCGAAGGCCTTGTTCACGACGATCACGGGCGGGGCGTCTGCGTCGTCAGAACGATTGAATAACCGCCCCTCCAACAACGGAACACCCAACGCTTCGAGATAGCCCTCAGTTGCCAACACGAACTCGACGAGTCTCGACTCACCCTCGGCAAACTCGTAGCCGGGAACGCCCACATCGGAGTTTATGACGTCCAAACTCAGGGGCAGGGCGTTCGCCATGCCCGCGGACTGCACGTTTGGAAGCGCAATCGTTTCCTCGACCAGTCGATCGAAGAACTCACGCGCACGGGCCGCATCATATCCCTGGAGCCCTGGGTCCATCGAGGCGACCACCAGGTTACTCGGCTCGGCGAAACCGGGGTCGATGGAAAAGGCCCCCTGAAGATTCCGCAGAAACAGCCCGGATCCAACTAGTAGAAGCACGGACAGGGCCATCTGGGATACCACCAGGACGTTGCCGAACCGCGACGGTTTGTTCCTTTCGCTGGATGCTCCTTTGACAGCATCCACCACTTTGGGGCTTGCGGCCTTCAGTGCAGGCACCAGACCGAACACTACCCCGGCGAAGAGCGACACACCGAGAGTGAACGCCAGCACGCGGGAATCAATTTCCACCACGAGATTTCCGTAAGGCCCGAGAGACGGTATGTGAACCTGGCCGATCAATGTCGAAGCGAGGTATGCGAACCCCAGCGCCACGAGCCCTGCCAGCAGACTAAGTGACAGACTCTCGGTGAGTAACTGCTGGAGAATTCGCCAGCGCCCCGCGCCCAGGCTCGCGCGAATGCCAATTTCGCGGCGACGCTCACTGGCACGTGCCAGGAGGAGATTGGCCACATTCACACACGCGATGAGCAGGAGTATCGACACCACGGCCAGCACCAGGTTGCCCATTTCCATCTGTGAACCCCTGAGCGTCGGGTGCATGCCGGCTTTAGTATCGGGTACGACGGTGACTCCGAGATCGCCGGCGTAGAAGTTCGGATACTCCTGGCGCAGCTGTAACAGAGTCGCCTCCAACACAGCTTCTGCACGGTCGATGGAGACGCCATCACGCAGACGACCCACGACGCGGAGCATTCCGGCTCCACGTGATTCGATCCAATCGAACGCCGGCACTACTTGTCGCTGCATCATTATGGGCACATAGACCGGGACCCTGGCCACATTCACGGGGCCCCTGAAGTCGGAAGGCGCCACTCCCACCACCTCGAACGATCGACCATTGATCGTTATGGTGTTACCGATGACCGATGGATCGCCCCCCAGACGCGACTCCCAGAAGTCTTGGCTTACCACCGTCACCGGGTGCTCTCCAGGACCCACGTCTTCCTCGCCCGGAAGGAATGGCCGCCCGAGCATCGGCACAACACCGTAGGTCTGGAAAAAGTTGGCGCTCACCATCATGCCCGTTACACGTTCACTGCGTTCATCGAACGTGAGAGCGAGGGGGGAAAACACCCATGCCGCCACGTTTTCAAAGACATCTCCGGTGCGATCGCGGATATCCTGATAGTGCGGAATCGAACTGGATCCGAACTCCGTGCCCGGCCAATGACGGTATATCTGCACCAACTCCTCCGGGGCTTCGACACCCACCAACGGCTTGAGCAGAATACCGTTCACCACGGAGAAAGCAGCAGTGTTGGCTCCGATGCCCAGCGCCATGGTCAACACGACTGCAATTGTAAAGAGCGGCTTTCTCACCAGGGTGCGGAGGCAGTAGTGCAGGTCTCGAGTGAAGTGATGCCAGACTGCTGGCCGGCGTACGCCGCTGCTATTGCCAGGCACGGACCGCCGAGTTGTGTGCGCGGGTCGATTGAGTGGGAATTGGCCACCCACTGATTTGAACCTGCCTGCATTCGCGCGCACCCGCAGCGCCGAGGGCACGGCGCTGACTACTGAGCGCGCCCAGAACCGGAAGGATTGCCATGCTCCCCCGGTTTCCTTGGCGAGTCGCAGCCGTGCAGCGAAGTCACGAACCATCTCTGCCCCATAGCGACGTCGGAAAGCCCGTGGGTACAGCACGATCACCAAGCGAAAGACCGCCAGAGCCAGTCGCGCGATCATTTGACC
>CAYTDU010000849.1:0-2784 GCA_964436395.1 uncultured Gemmatimonadaceae bacterium
CTGCCATCTGCCACTATCGATACTCTTTCCGAGCTGGCACCGTTTCCTCACCGACCCGAAATACGCAAAACAGCGACTATCATACATATTCGTCCGACCCCTTAAGCTTTATTTCAACGCCGACCTGCGCCAGCAGTGGCTTTGCGATATGGTATCACAAGGCTGCAAAAAACACATCCTAAGCGACGAAGACGCCGACACAATCCTATCGCGAATCAAGGAACCTTTCATCCAGAAATATCTAAAGTCGCTGGCCGTGCATGTATGCACTGTGCCGGTGACGCAGGTCGTCTCTGTGTTGGTAGCTGTAGCGTATGTATTGCTACATCCCGAGATGCCGCGAGCACAATCATGGGCAATAGGACTCGGCATCATCGCGCTGTTCCAGGTGGTGCCCATATCTCCGGGCTCTCTCGTTCGTGGGTTCTACGTGGTTTATCTGGTGGTGCGGGAGCGGAACTTCAAAGACTACAACATTGCGGTCTTCCTGGGGTTTTTCAAATACGTTGGATACCTCGCCTTCCCAATCCAGATGGCCTATCGCTACCCTACACTCGCGAGGTTCATGGCGGCACACTGGGCTACCGAGGCCGTGCATATCGTGCCCGTTTTTGGTGAGAACGGTGCACTGCTCGAGCACAAAGTGTTCACCTGGTTTTACAACGTGCCGCTGACCCTGAGGGGACGCATGCGAAGGCGGGCGGAATCTCGCGCGGAGAAACCGTCGCGCATATGGCATTCTCTGCCTCTGGGATTACTCGGAGCAGCTGCGCTCGTATCAACCCACTACTACCACGGCCAGCACACCAGTGCAGTACCTACGCTCGGGGACGTCTGGTGGGCTATGCTTGCGCTACCGTTGTTGTGCGGATCTGTCGTCACTATGAGTGCCGGCGGTGCGACGCTCGGAAGACGAATAATCGGGGCGGCTCTGTCCGGAGTTGCGGCCGGAATCTTCTTCTCGCTAGGCGTGCTGTGGCTAGCAGGATGGACCGCAACAGCTGGCGAAATAGTGGCGGGGACGGTATGGAAAGTGTTCATTCTCGCCGTGATATCGCCGATCGGGGCACTTCTCACTGAGATTTCGCTTCCCGAGGTCGAGAGACTACCCGAACCCTAATTGAAACCCAATTCCCTCGATTCTCGTTGTGTAGTTTGCAGTCGAGAATATACTATTTAGTATAAACAATTCAGTATATACCTCTCGCATTGCAGCCGATCTTGGAGGCTTGATGGCCAGACAACGCACACCTGCGGGTCTCAAACCGCAGTGGTTTCAGATTCTACTTGCACTCGCTGACCACGATCTCCACGGCCTGGAGATCATGAACGAGGTGCTGGAGCGCACGGAAGGCAGGATGCACCTATGGCCCGGCCAGTTGTATGGATCAATGAGGGGCCTTGTCGAAGGGGGACTCGCAATCGAGGTGGAGCAACCGCCCGAATCCGAACATGGAGGCGGCCGCCCTCGTTACTACAGGATAACCGATGAAGGCCGCCGTGTGCTGGTTGACGAGGTGAATCGATTGGCCCGGTTCGTGGATGCAGCACGGTCGAAGAACCTGGTAAGCGGTTCGGAGAAGGCATGAACCGCCGGGTCTCCCGAAGCTATTATCGGCTCCTGCTTAGGCTCTACCCAAGTGCGTTTCGCGACAGATACTCGGACGAGTTGGAACGAGCCTTCCTGGTGTCGTTGAAGTTGAAGCGAGACCGATTCGGCTGGCTTGGCATTCCTTACACGTGGCTCCGCAGCCTCGGCGACACTATTGCGACATCATCGGAACAACGCCGTGCAATCAAACTGCACAAGAGCCAATGCGATCAAAAACTCATAGTCGGAAGACGAGCAATGACATCTTCAGTCCTCCAAGACGTCCGCTACTCTACGCGTGCGCTCCTGAAGAACCCAGCTTTCACCATCGTTGCGGTACTCACGCTCGCACTTGGGATAGGTGCGAACACGGCAGTCTTCAGCGTTGTTAACACCGTGTTGCTCCGACCGTTGCCGTACGAGGAGTCCGAGCAACTTGCCGTAATTTGGACCAATTTTGGTCCGGACTTGCCCCAAAACTGGGTATCAGGCCCGGAACTCGCCGACATGAGGGAATTCACTACGTCTTTCGAGGATATCGGTGCAACGGTACTCACCACTCTGTCGGTTACTGGAGATGGTGAGCCGGAGATGGTTGGTGCCGGAGGTGTATCGGGCAACTTCTTCCGAGTGCTCAGAACAAACGCAGTGCTCGGCCGGACGATCCTATCTGAAGACGATTCACCGGATGCAGATCGGGTGGTGATGATCAGCGACGGACTATGGAAGAGCAGGTATGGCGGCGATCCATCCGTAGTTGGGAGAACGATTTTCGCCGACGGGCAGAGCTTCAACATAGTCGGCGTACTACCCCCGGGGTTCAAGTTGCTGCACCCCGATCTTCAACTCCCCGACAACGTGGGATTGTGGGCTCCAATGACCCCCTTCTTGGGAGGTGATTACTGGCAGCTTCCGCGTGGCAATCATTTTCTGCGCGCTGTCGGTCGTATGAAGGACGACGTTACTATCGAGCAGGCCAGGGCCGATATGGACCGAGTCGCAATCGAAATGCACGAGAAGTCACCGGACTACTACGATCGCGTCGAAGGTTGGGGAATCACGGTGTACTCGCTGCACGGCGACCTGGTTGAGGCCGTGAGACCAGCCCTTCTCGTGCTACTCGGCGGCGTCGCATTCGTCCTGCTTATCGCCTGTGCCAACGTGGCAAACTTGCAGCTGGTGCGCGCCACCGG
>CAYTDU010000850.1:0-2783 GCA_964436395.1 uncultured Gemmatimonadaceae bacterium
TTCCGCGTCCACAAACCCAGCAACAAGAACGCCCCGATCCGGCTGACACTATTCCGGTGCCTCCGTTTCGGTTCGAGCCACCGGTTTCTCCCTTCGGTGCGTTCGCCAGGTCACTGCTCCTACCTGGGTGGGGTCAGGCAATCATGGGGCGAAGAGGTACCGGTGCGTTTTTCGTATTCTGGGAAGGCTTGGCGCTGACGATGACTGTGAAATCGGTGCGTCAGCTGAACTACCAGGAGAGCATAGACGTACACCCTGACTCACTCGATAATAAGCGGGCGGAAGTGGAAGACTGGCTGGTGTTGCTCGTCTTCAATCACCTCGTGGCGGGCGCAGAAGCGTTCGTATCAGCTCACTTGTGGGATTTCCCGGCAGATCTCGCGGCGCGCGCGCTCCCTGGCGGGTCCGTTGGAGTGGGGCTAGAGGTTCGATTCGGTAAAAGACCGATCCTTTTCAGGAAAACTCGTGTAGACTTGGGCCTTCCGCATCGATGACTGCGTAGCGGTACCCGTCGAGCCAGGCTCCAGGATTCAAGTACCAGCGGTTCGATCCGAAGCTGGTCAGTGCAGCACGGTGCGTGTGTCCCAGAACCACGATCTCTAATTCGGGTCGGCTTTCGAGCAAATCTCGGGCGAATGAGGCCTGAGCATCGGCTGCTCGCGCGACGATTGACTCATCCCACCGGCGGCGTATGAGTCGCTTGGAGAGCTGGCGCACCATCCAGAACGAAAGATCAGGGTGAACTAAGCCAAACACGCGGGCGGTCAACGGGTGACCTGTGAGTCGGTGCATGAACATGCCAGTCCTGTCCAGCTCGACCAGGCCGTGACCGTGCGCTAGCCAGGTCCTCCAGCCGGCAATTTGCATTTCAGCCGATCCGTCCACGTATTCAGCATCCAACTCGTTGCTCCAGAAACCACCTCCCCACGCGTCATGGTTGCCGCCGGAGACTGTCAACCGGATTCCAGCCTGACGGACCCGAGTGAGAGCAGCAAGTGTCCCAAATACACCACGCGGGATTACGGATCGGTACGTAAACCAGAACTCAAAAAGGTCGCCGTTGATGAGAAGGTGGTGGCAGCGATCTGGGACGGTCTCGAGGAACCGATGAAAGGCCCTCGCGGTATCACCGGAATCCGCACTCAAATGAGCATCTGATACTACTATTGCAGTGGTCGAACTGGACACGGCGGAGTATACCGGACCATCTAGCGTACCCGCAACCTCTTGTCGTGTTTGACTTTTGGAACGGGAGCACCTTATTTTGCTCCCGCTGACCCACCCCGTGCTCCCATTGTGCTCCCACTGGAGGGAATGAATAGATGTCGTCGGAAAATGCATTGGGTCTCATCGAGACTAAGGGTCTCGTGGGCACCATCGAGGCGGCGGATGCCATGGTCAAGGCAGCGCCGGTCAGTCTCATCGGCAAAGAGAAAGTCGGAGGCGGATACGTAACCGTCATGGTGAGAGGTGACGTAGGGGCCGTGAAAGCCGCTACCGACGCCGGTGCAGCAGCGGCGGAACGGGTTGGCGAGCTGGTGTCAGTCCACGTAATCCCGCGTCCGCACCAGGAACTCGAAAAGATCCTCATCCAGCGCGGCGCAGGGGAGTAGACGGTGACATGGTCCGGCCGTGCTCTCGGATTGATCGAGACGCGCGGCCTGATCGGCGCCATCGAGGCTGGAGACGCCGGCGTAAAGGCGGCACCGGTCGAACTTGGGCAACCTGAATATGTGAGAGGTGCCCTCGTTTCCGTGTGCTTTCACGGCGATGTCGCCGCAGTCAAAGCTGCCGTTGATGCGGGCGCGGCTGCTGCGGAACGAGTGGGAGAACTCGTTTCAGTTCACGTTATTGCTCGCCCCCACGAGGACCTCGACCTGTTCGCCGGGGACGGCGGGGATCCCGTGGGGGTGGAGCCGGTGCTGACCGAACAGTCAGTTTTCACCAATCCCGAAGTGCTGCTCTCGATGAAAGTCGTCGATCTGCGCCGCGCAGCGCGAAAGTTGGTCGACTTCCCGCTGCGAGGCCGAATCCTGGCAAAAGCCAATCGCGACGACATCCTGGCCGGTTTCCGGAGTCTTGGCCTACTCTAGCGGTGCTTTGACGGCGTTGAAAAGCCATGGATGACGCGTCATGTATGACGACCTGATATCAATCCAGGAAGCTCGTGACAAAGTCGGACGCGCGCATGCGGCCGCGAAGGAGCTTGCTCGCGTCACCCAGGAAGATGTGGATCGATTCGTTGTCGCGATGGGCGAAGCGGCGGAACAGGCTGCGGATAAGTTGGCTCGTGTGGCCGTCGACGAAACCGGCATGGGCCGGTACGAGGACAAAGTTACCAAGAACCTCTTCGCCGCGGTCGACGTCCGCCGTCACATACTCCCGATGAAAACGTGTGGCGTGCTCAGGGAAGATTCCGAAGCGCGCGTTTCGGAGCTTGCGGTTCCGATGGGTGTGGTGGCGGCGCTGCTGCCAACGACAAATCCAACGTCCACTGCAATCTACAAGGCGCTCATTGCTATCAAGGCACGCAATCCGGTCGTTTTCTCGCCGCATCCGAGGGCAGTGCGATGCGTTAACGAGACCGTCGAGATTCTCGCCGGTGCGGCTCGCGCTGCCGGGGCTCCAGCAGACATCGTGCAGACCATGGGCACACCCACGCTCGAAGGTACCCGGGAGTTAATGGGCCATTCGCACACGGCGGTTATTTTGGCCACCGGTGGCGGTCCGATGGTTCGGGCGGCGTACAGTTCCGGTAAACCAGCATTTGGCGTAGGTCCTGG
>CAYTDU010000851.1:0-2782 GCA_964436395.1 uncultured Gemmatimonadaceae bacterium
TTCTGCCCGCCGGCCGAAGTCCCGTAGATGCCCACGTCGCTGATGTCGTAGTACGGATATCTCTCCGCCACGGCCTGATGCCAGAGGATGCGGTCGGGGAATCCGGCGTCCTTGATGTTCTTCCAACTGACGTCGTGGAACGCTTTGGACCGCAGCGCCGTGCCCATGCCGTCGATCTGCACGACGATGAACCCCAACTCCGCCATGGCCTGCATGCCGCGTTGCGTGCTGAAGGTCTTGGGCACGAAAGCGCTGTGCGGTCCCGCGTAGATGTATTCGATTACGGGGTAAGTCCGGTTGGGATCGAAGTTCGTGGGTCGGATGATCACACCCCAGATATCGGTGGTGCCGTCCCGCCCCTTGGCGACGAACACTTCCGGGTAACGCCAACCTGTGGCCAGCAAGGCAGAATCGTCCGCCCGCTCCAACTCCATCAGGACCTCACGGTCGCTTGTGCGACGTAGTTCGGTTACCGGAGGAAGGTCTACCCTGGACCAACGATCCACGTAGTATTCCCGGTTCTCGGAAAAGGTCACCGAATGATTGCCGTCTGCCTCGGTGTACGTCACGAGGTTACTGCCGTCGAAGTCGATCCTATAGTAGTGGACGAAATACGGGTCCTTGCCGTCGTACATGCCGCTAGCTCGGAACCAGATCTGGCGGTTCTCCTCGTCAACCCAGTCCACTGCGCGAACCACCCACTCGCCTCTCGTGATCTGGTTATTCACATCCCCGGTTGCGCCGTCGTACAGGTACAGGTGGGCCCACCCGTCCCGCTCGGACATCCAGATGATCTCTTCACCGTCGTTCAGGTCGTGGCGAAAGTGGGTGCCGCCGTTGCCCCTGGCCGCTGAGTAGTAGAAGAACGTTTCAGGCTCTTCCGAAATCACCGCCCTGGTAGCGCCTGTCGCTGCATCGATCTCGATGATCCTATAGACCTGGTGGCCCCGCTGGTTGTACTCGAACGTGAGCCTGCGACTGTCTTCCCTCCACTCCAGATCCGAGAGCGTATAGGCGTTGGGGAAGAGAGAGTCATCCACGTTTATCTGTCGCCCGGCTTCCACGTCGAAGATCACCGGTTGCTCCTTGTCCAGAACGTCGCCGGGCTTGGCGTAAATGAGCGTCGAGTGTTTCGGTTGGAGCTGGTCTTCGGGTGACGACTCTACGTAATGGACGACGCGCTCGTGGCCCGGGATCACCCGGTACACGGCCAGCATCCTGGAGTCGGGCGACCAGGCTAGAGACGCCTGGGTATACGTGTTTCCCTCCGACCCATCAGAACTGAGGAGGGTGTAATCCCCCTCGCCCACTCTCCGCACTGCCACGTTGTAGTTTTGGATGAGTGCTTCCCATTCTTCGTTGGGAGACGTGACGGGCTCATCGCTTTGGTCCCGCCACAACTGCCCCGGCCCTGCCTGGTAACCAATGCTTCGGCCGCCACGCGAGCTCTCGGGTACAGGGCCGAGGTTCTCGCAATTGTAGTCGGACAGGCTGCATTGCCAGGTGGAATCACCTGGTGCGGGCCTCGACCCGCGGCGGCCTTCCGTGAGCGAGACGACAAACTCGATGGCCTGTTCCTCATCCTCGTAGGTGAAGCTTCGGAACGGCAACGTGACTCCCGAGTACGTGGTATCCCTCGCCGCAGACAGCGATGCGGCAAGCCGGTCGTGGTCGAAAGCAGGGCGTTCCTCCAGAGTCGTTGCGTCCACCAGCCTGAAGGAGTCTCCACCCTCCACGGACTTCCTGTACCAGAATCTGCTTGTCTCCCCAACCCAGCTCGGTTCTTCGGCAACGTTCAACACCAGCTCCCGGGTGCGGACGTCAAAGCTGTCAGCCCGCGCGTAGTCTGCCCGCGTGCCTTGTGCACATACTCCTGACGGTGACGGGAGCAGGAAGAGGATCGGGAGTACGAGGAGGCTCGAGAGGCGTCGGTGCAGAGACATTTGTCGGACTCCTTGATTGGAGGTCGTCCTAGCGAGCATTGCCGCATAACGCGCAGATCGGCGTTATTTGTGGCGGCCGTGTGACAGTGGCCAGATATAACGCGAAATGCGAGCGCAAGCTAGCCGCTGTACTTCTTCATTCGCGACTTGCCCGCATCTCAGTCGCTTGCCATCGACGCTTAACGATTCCACCGCGAATCGAAATCCCCGACCACCCTCTTGTGAGCAGCAGCACCTGCGTGCATCTTCGCACGCTGGACTCGTCTGGGGGCGCAATGTTCTTTAACAGCAAAACGGTTCCCACTCGCCACGAACTGCTGGTCGATCTGGTGACATTTGCCGGAACCGTGGTGGTCGCAGTTGTGCAGGGTTGGAGAGCCGCTGACATAGTGTGGGGCAGTTGGATCACGAGCTTGCTGATTGGGCTTTCTTTCTTTGTGATCCTTTCCATCAAGAAACTGAGGGATTACGCGCTGGCGGAGAAGAGCGAAGCGCCGAAACCTATGGAGGGGAACCCCGGATGCTTGTTTGTAGCAGTTGGGGGGCTCATGGTTTTGCTGGCGTGGTTCGCCGGGCCTGGAGTCGTCCGTTCATCGCTCTCAGTTATTGTTGCTCTGGCTTTCGTGGCCATGGTGGTTTCCATTCTGGCTCCCCGAGGCTGGCTGGGCGTCAATCTCGAGCGCCCGGTGGCTAGGGCCTTCGTGTTTCTGCCCACCTGCCTGTTTTTGATTTTCTTCTTCCTGATACACTTCGGTGGGTTTCATCTAGGGCACGCCTTTGTACTCAGCTTCTTCGTGCCGCCGGAGGTGGGGCTCCAGTTTGCGACCGATACGGTGGCT
>CAYTDU010000852.1:0-2782 GCA_964436395.1 uncultured Gemmatimonadaceae bacterium
CGCGGCGAGCGACGCCTCGGCGAACTCACCTTTGTCATGGAGTAACGACCCCAGAAAATGCCATGCGCGAGCCATCGACGGGTTGGCGCGAACAGCGGCTCGAAGGTCTTGTTCACTCCCAGTGCGCAGCACCCGAGCGGAGTCTTCGCTCACCTGCCACATCAAGGTGTATCTCAATACCCCTCGTAGCTCGAGTGCCTGGGATCTGCCGTCAGTATGGTTCAAAGCTCGTTCAGAGTGCTCGATCCCAACACCTAACCAATCCGCAAAGTCGAGAGTTGCGACATCTCCCCGGCCACATTGTGCATTCTCCTCCGGCATGAAGAAACTCAGCATGTTTGCCGCCGCTCCAAGATGCCAAGCTAGCCACCCACGCTGAATCACCGACTCGGACCAGTCGTTATCGAGTGCCTCCGCATCTGCGAGCATTTGGTCCGATTCCAGAAAGAGACGGCATGCTGCCCCGGGATCACCGGTTCTGTATACCCGGACCGCATCCTGCTTCAGCACTTCGGCTCGGCGAACGAGGTCCCATGCGCCCAGGTTCCCAGTTTCTTTTCGTCTTTGACTGAGACGGATCTCTTCGCCTAAGCGGGACCTCAAGAATCGAGATGCTTCCACGGCAACGGTACGACTGAGGGCAGGAAGGTTCACCCAAGGCTGTGCTAGTGACCAACTCTCAACTTGCTCACCACTCGGCCCGTCGACCAGGCGCGCTCTAACATGAAGGACTCCTTCCGCACTGTCGATACTCCCGGCAACGATTGTACCCGCGTTGAACAGCGCTACCATGCTGTCGAGCGGGACGGGCCTTCCCCGCATCGGACGCATTCCGACCGCTGGAACCACCTTGAGCACATCTACCGTGCTCAACTCGTCGATCAACTCCTCGGTCAACCCTACTGCAATGTGCTCCAAGCTTTCATCGGGTGAGTTGTCCTCGAAGTACATAACGGCGATTCGGTTCCGATCCGCACCCTGCGTTGCTCTTTGAGGGTTCCCACCAATTGTGGCACTCACTATTGCCTGACCGATGACGGCAACTGCAACTGTAACTGCAACAGCGGCAACCAGCAGCGGCAACCGGCTTCTCCCCCTTCGTGCCTTCTCGAGCGCCTCCACGAGTTCGTCGGCTGACGCGAACCTGTCTGCAGGGACCTTTGCCAGTGTCTTCTCGATCACCTTGACGATGCTGAGCGGAATCCCCGGACGAAGCACGGTCAAGGTCGGCACTTTTTCACCAAGATGTTTCGCAATGATCGCCTGAACTGTTCGCCCCGTGAACGGAGGCTCACCTGTGAACATCTCGTACACCACACATCCGAGTGAGTAGATGTCGGTGCGTCCGTCGAGTGTATCGCTACCAGCGGCCTGTTCCGGACTCATGTATTCCGGAGTCCCGATTGCGATGTTCGCGTCGGTGGTAGAAGTGAAGTCTCCAGCCTCGGTCCTCGCGCGGGCGATGCCGAAATCTGCCACCCTCGCAATGCCATTCGCGAGAAGAATGTTCTCGGGCTTGATGTCTCGATGCACTACGCCACGAGTGTTTGCGTACCCTATGGCCTCGCCGATCGCGGATGTGATCTGGAGAGCATCTTCCAACGACAACGGACCTTCACGAACAAGGCGCTCCCGCAGAGATTCGCCGTCCACGAGCGGCATGGTGTAGTAAAGAAGTCCATCCGCATTACCTGAGTCGAAGAGTGGTAGAATGTGTGGGTGCTCTAGGTTGGCTGAGATCTTGATTTCCCGCAGGAATCGTTCTGCACCCATCGACTTGGTCAACTCAGGGCGCAGGACCTTGAGGGCCACCTGGCGGCTGTTCTTGAGGTCCCGAGCTCGAAATACGATGGACATACCGCCACGCCCGATTTCCTCCTCGACGGTATAAACACCGCTCAGCGCCTCTCCCAAACGTCTTTTCAGCTCATCCATCGCGCAGAACTCGGTGGAGTCAGGAACTAATGTGCACCACCGCGCCAGAGTCCGCCAGATGGCATATGTGCCAGTCCTGTCTACTTGTTCTAGTCACTCCAGTACAGGCATATCTGACCCACCCGAAAGCGGCGACAACAGTAGGCCGACCGAACCCCCAACCAACACCACTCCTTCAAACCGCCTTCCGCCGCGCCGTGCTCAAGATGTTCGCAAAGCGCGAGTTGATGGACATCGACACGGCTCAAGCCATGCTCGCCTGGCCGCACTCGGGATTCCACCGTCTCAGGAAGCGGTGAGCAGGGATTGGAGCGACCTGTGATGTATGTCACAGAGGCGGGTGACGGGAATCACCGCGACAGATCTGCCCAAGATGAATATTTGATGCACTGAAGTTCATGGACTCGTGTGGTTGATCACTGCTGAGATTGTTTATAATATTACGGAGAACACCGAGAACCCCGACAAAGATGAAGTGACCGACGAGCAACTCGAAGCGATCGCCGGAGGCGCAGCCGAAACCACCAAGGAGAAGGTGGTCAAGAAAGAGACGACGGACACGGGATCCGGGGATGGTGAGGCAGGTGATGCGCACCACAAAGAATGGATTGACATCTTGTAATGATTGGAACAGCCATCGTATTTTGGCTGCCCCAAGAGAGCTTCTGTAGCTAGTCCAGCAGAATCGAGTCGTTATTCTTCTCGAACAACGCAGACTATTGAGGCGTGTTAGGGGATCCTTATTCCGTTGTCACCGCATCCCGGCTGAAAGGTTCTAACAGCCACATCACGGCTTCTTCTCTCGTATGTCGCGTCCATGCCCCGAACGGTTCAGGAGCAAAACTTT
>CAYTDU010000853.1:0-2771 GCA_964436395.1 uncultured Gemmatimonadaceae bacterium
TCATTGCGATCTTGGGGGTAGGCTCGGCGGGCAAAGCCTTGATGATGGCCGAGATGCCGGGCCCCAAGCACATCAGCCACCAGGAACGAACTCAGAAAGCGGCTTGGACGTTTGCCGGAATATTTTTTGGCCTTACATTCATCCTGACCGCACTACTCGCCTTGCAAGGCGTCTCGGTGTTTGACAGCCTGTGCCACGCCTTTGGGGCGATTGCAACAGGCGGATTCAGCACGTACAACAACAGCGTCGAGCATTTCCATAGTGTCGGTGTGGAGATGACTATCACATTGTTTATGGCAATTGCCTGTACCAACTTCACATTGCTGTATTTTGTGGTGCTTTGGAAGCCGGCGAAGTTGTTTGGCGACATCGAGTTTCGAGTGTACCTGATCATCATGGCTGCGGTGTCGGCCATTGTAATCGTCGCCTTGTGGACTGGCGGTGACTACGCTTCTGTCGGAGCGTCGACTCGCTACGGGTTGTTTCAGACTATTTCGATCATGACCAACACGGGATTCGGCACGGCCGATTTCAATCAGTGGAACAGTCTAAGCCGCGCCCTGCTGTTGTTGCTGATGTTTGTTGGCGGCTGTGCTGGCAGCACCAGTTGTAGCGTGAAGGTGATTCGCTACATTCTGTTCTTCAAGATTCTCGGGCTCGAATTGGAGCAAGTCTTTCATCCCACGGTCGTCCGAGCAGTCCGGATCGGCGGTAAGCCGCTGGAGAATCCGGGTATCCGTAAGGATGTCATTCTTTATTTCGGCGTGATCGTCGTGATTTTCGTGATCGGCTGGATAGCGTTGGTTGCGGTTGAACCCGACGGCACCTGGGTTGAAGCCGGAGTACCGCCGTCGAACAAGTTGATGGACTGCGCCAGCGCCGTGGCCGCCACTCTCAACGGCGTGGGCCCCGGGCTGGGTATCGTCGGAGAATCGGAGAACTATGCCCATTTTCACTCTGCCAGCAAGTTTGTGCTAACGTGGCTAATGCTGTTGGGCCGGTTAGAAGTCTTTACCCTCCTGGTGCTATTTGTTCCTCAGTTCTGGCGCGTCCGATAAATATTCGACCACCAAGATGTAATGCTGGGCAACACTGCCATTAGCGGGGACGATGTAGTAGAATGAGAGAGCCTGAATGAAAGCAATCTACTAGACCCCACCCCCCGAGAAGGGCAAAGTGCTGGACACCGGAGATTCCGCATGAGCAAACCCAAGTCAATGGCCAGCAGAATCCGGCGTCTTGCCGCATCTGATGCATTGTGGATCGTCGTCGGAGTCAGCGTCTTCCTGCTGGTCGCTTTCGTGCTTCCCCGCCCCCAGTCTCTTGCGGACATTCTGGAGGAGTTCGGCTACGTCGATAAGATGATAGAGTGGGGAATCGTCGAGGACGTACAGGGGGCCGTCGACAAGTGCATGATCGTGCTGGGAATTGTGCCGATGGCGGTCATCTTCTTTGCCACCGGTGCGGTGCCGATCGGCGTTACGGGCATCCTGATGCCGTTACTCGCCTACATGTTCAACCTGCTGCCCTTCCGAATGATCGGCAACACCTTCTCTGGCGATGCACCATTGTTCATGCTGGGGGTCTTCGCGCTTGGCGTGTGTGTGACAGAGACGGGATTTCACAAACGTTTGGCCGTATGGATACTCGGATGGACCAAGGGATTCTGGGTACCCATGCTCGTTCTGTGCCTGAGCATGTCCACGATCGGCTCCTTTCTCTCTGCCCCGGCGATGTGTTCATTCATGGTCCCGGTGTTGATGGCGGTCTACGCTGGCGTCGTCGCCAACCGGAGTGAGGGTGGAAGAATCGAGCATGATCCGGCGCTGGCCAAGTTCCTGCTCTTCTCCCTCTGCTTCAGCCTGAACATGGGCGGCGTTGGCACTCCGTCCGCGGGCGGTCGCAATGTGATCATGATGGGGCTGTTCTCCGATTACGGCGTGCCCATCAGCTACACTGAATGGGCAATTTACGGATGGACGTTAGTCCCGCTCGGCGGTTTTTTGGTTTTTGCCTACATGGCCATCATCTTCGGCCGGAAGATCAAGAACCGCGACCTGACCCCTGGCCTCCAAGTCATCAAGGAGGAAACCAAGCGGATGGGCAGGATGCGATACGCCGAGTGGGTGACAGCCATCATGCTGCTCGTCATCGTCGGCCTCTGGATCCTCGGCGGTGAACATGTTGGTTTGGGTGGGCCGGCTCTCTTGGCACTGGTGATTCCAGTGATTTTCCGGACGGTGAAGTGGAAACGTATCTTGTCGAGCATCTCCTGGGATGCCTGGTTCATGTACTGCGGGGCTCTGACTTTAGGATCGCTGTTGCGAGAGAGTGGCGGTGCCATGTGGTTGGCTCGCACCTTTCTGGATTCATTGGGCCGCCTGGGCATGAACGAGGGATATGGCTTGTGGGTCGGAATGTCGGGCTTTTCGGGGTTGGTAACCAACTTCATGTCCGATGCCGCCACCGTAGCCCTGATCGGACCGATCGTGGTGCCGATGGGCATCATGACTGGAGTGCCCGGCGAGCCCTGGGCAACGGGTTTGGCTGTTGCCTTTGCCTCCTCGTATGCACACTTCCTGGTCGTCGGATCGCCGACCAACGCCTTGACCTATGGGCTGGGTGTCTACCTGGATTCTGAAAATCGGGTGATCCGCACGATCGACTTCGTCAAGTACGGCCTGCTCCTGTGGTTGTTGAGCATGGTCTTGCTTTGGACCGTGGAGTTCCTGATTGTATACAATATTATCGGTTTCCCTGATGACCTGCTG
>CAYTDU010000854.1:0-2770 GCA_964436395.1 uncultured Gemmatimonadaceae bacterium
TTGCTTTCTGGCAGTACAAGATAGGCAACAATCCCTATGATGCGTTCCGCGGGGAACATGTCTTCAATGACGAGACCTTGCTACAGGCACAGGACCATAGGACCCGGAGAGTCTTCCGGGATTGGGCCCTTAATGAGATGGGCGCCGGGATCATCTATCGCTTCGGCTCTGACAATGACAGGGAGATAGCTACGGAACTGGAAGAGTTCCTAGGCCTACCCATTGCGCAAAACCTTGTCGGCCGGTTCATAAAGGTATCCGACTACGGGCAACAGGAGCAGCTTCGTGAAGTCCAGGATGCAGTACGGGTCCAGAATGCCCGGGGAATCCTTGATGCGCGCGAAGTAGCAGACGACCTGCTGGACAGGATCAAGCGCGAAGAGGAAATACAGCGTGAGTACGCGGACCATTACGGCCCGTCCCGGGAAGCCCTGGATGCGCTTATGCGTGGCGATCCACTCACTGAGGATCAGATCAGGATATACATGGAACGTAGGCAGTACATCAATGAATTGGTACGTGATGCCTTGGTCTATCGATACGGCACAGTCCTTACCCGCGCACTCATGACAGCGCAGTCCAGGGAAGAGAAGCTTGCTGTGATTCAGCGCTTCATGGAGATGCAGGAAGGATTTTCTCAAGAATAATCCTTGACAGGTTTCCCGAGTTCCGGATATCCTCACCCCCGTTATGAGCGAAAGCACTTGGACAGTGAACAAGCGAGAAGTAATCCGAATCGTTTTTTAGCCCGGGGACCGGTGCGCCTTTTTGGTGCGGCATTTCGTCCAGGTCTGCCTGCTCTGCCGACCCCGGGCTAATCTTAGGAGGACAGACATGTCCAGCGAAAACCTACCTGTTGTTAGGACCGCAGCACACGCTATGCCCATTCAGAGCATGGCAGATATCGAGATGGTTGGTCAGTTCATGGCGCGTAGCGCTATGTTCGGGATCAAGAACGAAGATCAGGGGAAGGTAGTTGCCTTGACCTGTCACATGGAAGGCATGACACCCTTCCAGTTGGTGCGCAAGTATCACTTCATAGACGGGCGCCTGACCATGCGGTCTGATGCCATGCTTGCAGAGTTCCGGGCAGTGACCGGTGGGTTCCATGAGATCATTGAACGCACGGCAGAGGTTGCCTCCGTGAAGCTCATTGATGCCAACTATGATGTGGAAGCCACATTCACCCTGACATGGGCAGAGTGTCAGCATGAGCCCTTTGTAAAGACGAAGACCGGCGCGCTCAAGACCAATTGGGCAACGCCCCGGGCCCGGATGCAAATGCTTTGGGCGCGCGTGGTATCGGATGGTATCAGGGCATTCGCCCCTGAAGTTGTCTGCGGAATCTACGCCCCTGAAGAGGTTCAGGATTTTCGTGACAGTGGGCCTGTAGTGGATTTGACGCCGCATATTGTGGACGAAACCCCGGCAACACCGATCGTGGAACCGCCTCCGCAACAGGATGAGAAGCCTGAAACCCCACCAGAAACAAAGGATGCGGAGCCGGAGCTCCCTGAATTGAAGCCCGGAGAGAGCCATTGCAAGGCCTGTGGCGGCAAAAAAGTCTCTTCTGCAGGCAAGAAATGCCATCCTTGCCGGGGTACAGGGGTCAAGAAAGCCCCCAAATCCAAAAAGAAGGCACCCGCTGAGAGCCCGCAGGAGGCCCCAGAACCCGAAAATGCACCTACTGACCCGTCTCAGGACGAGAACGGCTCACAGAGCGCGCCTGACACGGCAGGAGAAGTGGATACAAAGCCCCTTGAGACCGGTATTCCCAAAGAGGATGTCAGTCCGGACGATGCTACGGTCATGCCAGTAGGCAAATTCCGGGGCAATCCGTGGAGCAGGTTTGATCTCCTGCAGCTTGATGCCATTGTCACAAAGAACCATCCGGCCATCACTGGCGCTCACGTCGATGCGATCAAGGCCGAGATGAAACGGAAGGGAGGCGAGTAGAACCCCGATAAACATAACGCTGGCGGTGAGTTTCGGCGCGGTAGCGACGTAAACTCCACCGCATTGTTGGCAGATTCTGGAGGTGACAAATGAAGATTGCATACGAAAACGAGAACGTGACGCTGTGGCATGGTGACTGCCGGGAAGTGATCCCGACGCTGCAAACGGTTGCTTCTGTCGTGACGGACCCGCCGTATGAAATCCGCAACAAGTTCGGGATTTCCGATCTGTACGGGACAAGACGCATGGAGTTCGCCTTTGACGTTGCCGGAGTGACAAGGGATGTGGTTGTTCCGGCCATGCTCGCGTCTCTTCCGAAAGCCTCATCATTCCATTGTTGGTGTGACCCGGAGCAGTACGCCGCTCTTGCGGCGACTGCGAGAGAGTGCGGTTACACGCCGAAGCCGTTTGCCAAGGTCAAGAAATGCCCACCGCCACCCATGCCTGGCAACTGGTGGCCGTCTGGATTTGAGTTGGCAATGTACGGATACCGCCCTGGGGCTTGGTTCGGCGATGACTCCGGAAAGCGAGTCAACGTCATTGTGGCAGACTCCTACAGACACGGAATCAGGGCCGACGAGAAGGAAGACCACCCTACGCAAAAGTGGCTTCCCATGATGCTGTACATCGTGACAACCATCGTGCCGCCTGGCGCGACCGTGCTTGACCCGTTCTGCGGGTCCGGCACAACGCTGATCGCCGCGCTGGAGACGGGGCGCAAGGCCATTGGCATCGAGATAGACGAGCGGTGGGTCACGGTGGCCTGCCGACGCCTTGAGCGGTGGCACGCGCAAGGGCGGCTGGATTTCGGTAC
>CAYTDU010000855.1:0-2769 GCA_964436395.1 uncultured Gemmatimonadaceae bacterium
AGGGGACCGCTATCGCCTCGACCTACATCGGCAACCTCCCCGCATCGAAGATCACTAGCGGAACCTTCGCAGATGCCCGGATTGCAATATCCAACGTTACCCAGCATGAGGCGCAGTTGACCCTTGCGGCGAGTCAGACGACCTCCGGTACATTCGCGGTCGATCGGATCCCCGCTCTCCCCACGAGCAAGATCACGTCGGGTACGTTTGTCGACGCGCGAATATCATCCTCGTCTGTCACCCAGCACGAAGGCGATCTGTCGATTGCACCCTCACAGCTTTCGAGTGCGGTTCCGGTCAGTAAGGGCGGAACCGGGTACACCTCGTTCTCTGAGGGCGAGTTCCTGAAGTGGACTAACACCCCGTCCAGCCGGATCGTGTCGAGCGGGTACTCTGCGTCGAGCTTCGCCACCGCCGGTCACGATCACGACAGCGACTATGCGGCGTTCTCGACTCATGGTTCCACGATTGCTCAGGGAAACGCGGGCTGGTATCGGATTGCCCACAATGGTCCCTGCGCTGACGGTCAGAGTGGCGGGGATCGAGCGGGTGCGCGGTTCGTCGTTCGGGACATAACGAGCAGTCGCCACTCCTACACGGTGTTCTACGCCTCTTATAACTACAACGCCGGATCAATGTCCCTGACCCTGCTCAACCGCTCGACCTTCAGTTCGGACGGATGCATCAAGAAGATCAGAATGGTTGGAGGGGACACCTACGAAGGTGCGGCGCTGGAGATATACGTCGCTCCTCCCGACGGGATTCAGGACGCTTACGTCCAGTTCTGGATCATGGACAATCTGCACCAGACAGGCTGGACCATCGACGACTGGACGGCGGGATCGACGTGGACCGGGTCCAGTACGTGCCAACTCGACCTCGACGACCAGAATATGGTCATGGGCGGCTCCTACGGGGCAACGAATGACGAGTGGTGGATTGACGTAAATGGGACGTTCCGGGGGAACCTGAACGCCGACGATCTCGCGTCAGGCTCGATCCCCGATGCCCGCGTGCCGATCTCTGCTGTTACTCAGCATGAAGCTCAGCTTGCACTGGCCGCCTCGCAGACGACATCAGGCACATTCTCGACCGATCGGATTCCCGCTCTCCCGACCAGCAAGATCACCAGCGGGACATTCGCAGACGCCCGCATCAGCCAGTCGAGTGTGACCCAACATCAGGCAGCGCTCTCGATTGCGCCCTCACAACTGAGCGACGTAGTACCTGTCTCGAAAGGCGGCACTGGCTACGGGGCGGCCCCGACGGCGGGCGAGTTCATCTACGCCTACTCTACGACCTCGCTCCGGTCGTCCGGTTATTCTCCGTCGAGTTTTGCTACTGCCGGTCACAATCACGACGGGGTCTACGCGACCGCCAGCCACGACCACGATTCGGCCTATGTAAAGCGGAACGGGTCGAACACGATGGACGGGAATCTGACCTTCAGCGCGGGTGCGGCCCGCAGGATATACTTCGGGGGTGAGGCCGGGTGTGTGTTCAGCCTTGCGTACAGTTCTGGAGCCCCGGCGTATGGATTCCACTACACCGAGGGAAGCCCCGACTACATCAGTCTCGCCCCCAACGGGAACATCACTTCCCCGTCATTGAAAGTAGACGGAAATGGTCGTGTTGACGCGAAGACCTCCCTCTACGTCGCCGGGACGGCGGTTTCGGTTTCCGGGCACACACACACGACTGCCGCGATCACCTCGGGCGTGTTCGCTGACGCTCGCATTTCACAGTCCTCGGTCACTCAGCACCAGGCGGCCCTGAGCATCGGAATCAGTCAGCTCACCGGGGGACCGCTTCCCACCTCGAAAGGCGGGACCGGCTACACCTCGTACAACCCTAGCGAGATCATCGTTTCGCACACGGACGGGCAGAGTCTCCGGGCGTCGGGTACGGCGATCACCGATCTGGCTACGGCGAGCCATAATCACGACGGCACCTACGAGCCTACGTTCTCGAAGAACACGGCCTTCAATAAAAACTTCGCCGGATCTGGAAGTGCGTCCACGGTCGCCCGTTCGGACCATAATCATTCGGGCGTCTACTCCACGACCGACCACACTCACCCGACCAGCGATATCGCTTCTGGCACCTTCGCTGACGAGCGGATCGCTTCGGCCTCAAACTGGAACACTGCCTACGGCTGGGGAAATCACGCCTCTGCCGGATATGCGAGTATTGCCGGGACCGAGGCGTTCACGGGGCAGAAGAAATTCGACGAGTCTATAGTACTTCGAGGGGCGACTTCGTCTGACCGGGGGAATCACGATGCGGCAGAAATATTAGATGCGCAGGGCAGTACTTCTTCGTACCGCGTGACGATTCAAGACGGCTCGGGCCGGGTCAATATGCTCTGGAACGCCTCGGCGGGCGACGGAGTTTACCTCGTTTCCTCCGAACCGGCCATGCGTCTGCTCTGGTCGAGCGGTAAGTGGACATTCTACAACGCAGGAACTGGCACGGGTGGCGAAACGATCTCGTGGACCACGATCCTCGAACTCGACTCGGGCACGTTCGATTACAAGGGTAACGAGATTTGGCACGCCGGGAACGATGGTCCGGCTTCGGGGCTCGACGCCGATACTCTCGACGGAAGCCATGCGGCGGCATTCTCACTCGCCAGTCACGACCACTCCGGGGTGTACGCACCTGTTTCCCACGCTCATGCTCTCGATAGTTCCGACATAACCGGCACCCTCCCACTGTCGAAAGGCGGCACCGGATATGGTGCGGCTCCGACCGCAAACCGTTTCATGT
>CAYTDU010000856.1:0-2764 GCA_964436395.1 uncultured Gemmatimonadaceae bacterium
ATTGACTTGCGGGCAACTAGCCTGATGCCGAGCCGATTGACAGTGGACCAGCTGCGGGCTAATCTTGGCTGGAATTCTATCATTCCTCAAACGACCCGATGCCAATGCCAGCGGATTTCGCTCTCAATTCGATTCCCTTGTTCTCCCACCTCACTGACGAGGAGACTGAGAGCATAAGCCGAGCGACTCGAGAGCGGGCTTACCCTAAGAATAGCGTCATCGTATTCGAAGGTGACCCTGGTGACGCCTTGTTCGTGGTGAAGTCTGGTCAGGTCAAAGTCGTACTCACTGCAGATGACGGCAGGGAAGTAATTCTATCCGTACTCGGAAAGGGTGATTTTTTCGGCGAGATGTCGCTGATAGACGATCAGCCGCGGTCCGCACATGTCATTGCGATGGAACACTCCAAATTGCTCGTCTTGTACCGCGAGGATTTCCACCGCTGTTTGGAACGCACACCTCGAATAGCTCTTGGTTTGCTGCAAGCCCTGTCTCGTCGCTTGAGAAGCGCGGACGACAAGATCGGCGGCCTCGTTTTGCTGGACGTACAGGGGAGAATCGCCCGCCTCCTGTTGGAACTTGCAGACGAAGGCAATGGCAAGGTGATCAGCAGGAGCATTACACATCATACCATTGCGCAAATGATCGGGTCGAGCAGGGAGACAGTTTCGAGAACCATCAAGATATTCACCAGCAAGGGAATGGTGACGGTCTCCAAGCAAACGATTGAAATCACCGACCGCAACGCATTGGAATCTCTCGCAGGGGTGGCGTGATACGTATCACGCCGTGCGGGTGACCACGTTCCTTGCTGAACCCTCCAACAAATCGCAAATTTGTTTCGTGAAGACGACGGATTCGATGTTATGGCGTTCTCTGTAACGTTCTGGGGCGTGAGGGGGTCGATCCCCGCACCCGGTCCGGGAACAGCAAGGTACGGGGGAAACACGCCCTGCATATCCGTCGAACTGGAAGAATCGAACGGCAAACACGTTGTCGTGCTGGACGCCGGAACCGGCATCCGGCTGCTGGGTAACGAGCTGGCAAAACGTGCCAATGGTGAGCTGATAATAGACCTTTTGATCAGTCACACACATTGGGATCACATACAGGGATTGCCGTTTTTTACGCCGTTCTTTGACAGCGGAAATCAGGTCAGGATTCTCGGGCCGATGCAGGGCAAGGTGAGACTGGAACGAATCCTGACGGAACAGATGAACAGGGTCGTTTTCCCAGTGCCGCTCAAGGGATTGGCTGCGCAATTGGCGGTGGAACATGTGGACGAGGGGGAGTTTGCCGTCAACGGGTTTGCGGTAGAAGCGATGCGCTTGAGGCACCCCGCAACGACATTGGGATATCGCCTGAAACCGGCGAATGGGGGCCCAAATCTTGCGTATTTATGCGATAACGAGTTGGGAACGGGTGGGGATTACGAGGTAGGACCGTCCTGGAGAGAGGACATAGTCAAATTCCTCCGCGGTGCGGATATGCTGGTGCACGACGCCATGTATACGCCCGAACAGGCGGAACAATTCCGGGGGTGGGGCCACTCGTCGTATGCCGAGGCGGTGGAACTCGCGGCTGAGGCCGGTGTGAAACAGTTGGTGCTCTTTCACTACCGCCCGGAAAACGACGATAGCATGGTGGATGCGATCGTCAGCAGGGCAAGGGAACAGGCAGAAAAGCTGGACCACAAGGTCCAGGTGACCGCGGCAGTGGAAGGCCTGCAACTGACGCTTTGAAGGAGGGTACGAACATGCGGTTGCGCACAATGATTGGCCTGGCGCTGGCAGTAGGTTTGGTGCTGCCGGGCGGAGCAACAGCACAAGATACACGTCCCGGTATCGGGATCATGCCATTTGACAACGGTGGCTCTTACGGGCAAGACGCGGAAGACTTCGAGGCTCTCCAAGTGGGCCTGCAGCAGATGCTGATCACGGAGATGGCAAGGAATTCCGGCCTCAGATTGGTCGAGCGCGGACGTCTGTCCGAGCTGCTCCAGGAACAAGATCTGGCAGGTTCCGGGCGAGTTGATGCAAACACTGCTGCACAAATCGGCAGGCTCGTCGGAGCACGGTACATGGTGCTTGGAGGGTTCATCGACTTCTACGGCGACTTTCGCTTGGATGCACGCATTGTCGACGTCGAAACGAGTGAGATCATCAAAACTGACCGCGCAAGGGGAGATAGAGAGAACTTGTTCGGCATCTTGGACGATCTCGCGAACGACATTCCCAATGGGTTGGAACTGCCCGCGCTCTCCGCCAGAGACCGCCAAATCATGCAGGAGAACAGGGACAGGCTCAACGAAGCACCTCCGGAGGCAGTGCGCTCGTATATGAGAGGACTTCTGTATCAGGACCGCGGCGATACCGAGCGCGCGGCTGAGTTGTTTGCCGAGGCTGTAGCAGCGTTCCCTGATTACCACGAAGCACAAGAGGCTTTGAACCAGGTCAGTTAGTAGCTAGCTTAGGCGCGTGATAGCGCCAATCGTCGGTCTTGGTAATGGTGCGGTGCGTGCCGTCGCTCAACTGGGGGCAATGGCACGCTTCCTCTTTGGCGCACTCTCTTCTTACCGATGGCTTCCCAAGCCTGGGCGCAGGGTAACATTCCGCATTCTCATCAAGCAGGTTTGGTTCACCGCGCTGCAGGCGATTCCGGTCGTTATAATCCTCGCAGCAATCCTGAGTTTTCTACTCATCTCCAGAGCGGTTCAAGAGCTGGGACGGCTGGGCGCTACCGAGCTGATTGGCCGCCTGATGGT
>CAYTDU010000857.1:0-2764 GCA_964436395.1 uncultured Gemmatimonadaceae bacterium
GACCACTACTAGTCGTGATGGTTCCACGTCGGTGGAGCGTAGAGCCATGATGCCGCGACAGATGGCAGCATCGTACCTCATGCACGACTCGCACTCGCAGAGATGCTGGCGTACAGCGCGTGCTACGCCTGGGTCTTCGAGACACCCGTCTCGGTAATCCGAATACAGCTCGAGAAATTCTGAACAATTCATAGAAGCCACGCCCAACCTGATAATTAATACTTCGAGGGTCACATTAGGTTCCACCGCGGTAGGCGTAAACCCAACCGCGGTGGATGTTTCAGTTGGGGCTACTTCAAATCCGGCGCTATGACATGCGCGAAGCGGTTCCGGGCTCTATTCAACCGGCTCTTGACGGTGCCGAGGTTGCACCCGGTGATGTCGGCAATCTCCTCGTATGTCTTGCCCTCGAGCTCTCGCAGCACGAATACGACTCTGTGATGTTCGGGTAGCTTCTTAACTGCCCGCTGAACGAGCTCTCTGAGATGCCGTTTCCTGAACATATCATCAGGTCGCTGATGCTTGTCCTCGAACTGAAGCGGACGATGGTCCTCATCCCAGTTTTTCTTGATCGTTTGGAACAACACCAAAGGGCTACGACTGCGATTGCGCAACTCGTTCTTCGCGAGGTTCGATGCAATCGTATAGATCCAGGTGGAAAACTTCTTGGTCTGATCGAATCGGCGCATATGCCGGTGCACACGGATGAAAACTTCCTGAACCAGGTCTTCGGCGCGCTCACGATCGCCGATCGTGCGGTATATGAAGTTCAGCAATCGCTTCTGGTATCTGTTGACCAACTCGTCGAATGCTCGCATGCTGCCGGCGAGGTATTCCGCTACAACCCTCGAATCGTCCCAATCGTGAAACGCGGGACGCGCCGGGGCGTGGGCGGTCTTTTTCCTGACCGCTCGCGGGTTTTCCAATACTGCTCGCATCTTTCAACTCCCCGGGATGCTCGGCCCTTTCGGCCTACCAGCATCTCCTACATCGGACAAAAAAGGTTCGCTACGCTTTCCTCCGCGAAATGCTGACATTGGCTGTACTACCGGAATTGGCAGGAAGCGTACCCGGATGTGATGTCCGCCGAGGTGGTGGTTAAGATATTGAAAAACAACAGCTTAAGGTGCGTTGTCTCAATCCTGAACGATGTCCTAAAAGGTGGTCCTTTGTCCTCTTTGGGGGACGCTTCTCATAGGCCGAGCCGAAAACCCGCTACGTAGAGTAGCGCGGTAATCGACTTGCTATCGATTAGCTCTCCGTCGCGGATCATTTCCAGGATCTTAGAAATCGGTCGGGCCTCGACTTCAATGAACTCGTCGCGTTCGTGGGCCGTCTCACCTACCGTGATCCCCGTGGCCAGAAAGATGTGGATCTGTTCGTCGGTGAAACCCGGAGTGGTGTATATGGTGGTGAGATGTTCGAGGTTTTCTGCCTCGCCGCCCACCTCCTCGAGCAGCTCTCGCCGAGCGCAGTCAATCGGTGTCTCACCTGGATCGAGCACGCCTGCGGGAATCTCCCAAATCGTTCCGTTCGTGGCATAGCGGTATTGACTGATCAACAAGACGGTGGGATCCGCCGCGGTCGGTTCGGACAGGAGGGGTACGATGGCGGATGCACCGCGATGGCGAACAATCTCCAGGTGCATAACGGATCCATCGGGCGCACGCACGCTGTCGAGGTCGACTTTGACGATGCGGCCATTGAAAACTCGCTCGGTATCAATACGATCGGGAGGAGTATCTGTCATTCGAAACTCTCACGCAGCTTCAATCACGCGCTCAAAAACGACGGCCACACGATCTGACTCGAGCTGCGTCATGTCGCTGTATGCCCAACCCATGCGGGTGCGCTCATTCAGGAGGTCGGTGAGGATATCTTCGTCTTCCTGGCCTTTGCCACACATTCTGGATATGACAACTTGATATTGTTTCATCTGCTCGACCCTCAGCTTCAAGGTGGAAACGAATCTACCATTTGTGAATGTTGCATTAGCGACCGATGATTTGAAAGGTACGAGTGTCAAAGGAGTCGTGACGTGAGTGACCATGGGCCCGTCAGCGCCAGCAAAGTCGTGCGTGCCGTGTTCGCAACGGGCACGATCGTATTCTTCGTGGTGGGGCTAGTGGTGGGCGACGAACCGCGCTTCTTCGCCGCCGCTGGAGCGCTTGGACTCGTTTGGTGGTTATGGGACATTTTCTTGGACCACGTCATCGTGCCGCTGGGTGATTGGTTCATGGGCCTGCTCACCGGTGCGGGAACCAGCGAAGGGCTCGGCGCGTTGCGCCCGACCATCGACGACACGATTCGGCTGTTGGAGAGCCACATAGAGCGAGATGCCTCTGAACAGGTCTGCGTGAATTCGGCGATCAGACTCGAGGAGATATATAGAATGGTGAAGAAGGACCCGGAGAAGGCAAGGCGTGTGATAGAATCGGTGCGGGAGAAGTATCCGGAGGCGGATGAGTGGGTGGGGTTTGATCGGGCATCGGGAGAGGTGGAGATGCGCGAGTAGGGGGAGGTTTGGGGCAGGTCTGCAGTATTGAAAGGGAACGATGAACATCCAACAGCCAACATCCAACGTCCAAGTTCACACTGGCGTATTGTTGGACGATCGATGTTGGATGTTCGAGAGAATCCGGCTTGGGCAGCGAGCCGAGGCAGTTTATATTCCCCCGCCCGGGCCAGGTAGCTCAGTTGGTAGAGCAGGGGACTGAAAATCCTCGTGTCGGCGGTTCAATTCCGTCCCTGGCCATGGAAAGGC
>CAYTDU010000858.1:0-2762 GCA_964436395.1 uncultured Gemmatimonadaceae bacterium
CTCGGTCGATGGATTCGATCGTCCCACCGATGCTGTAAAAGGCCTCGGCCCCGCAAATGAGCACCCATCGGGCTTTTCCCGAGAAAATTCGTTCCGCGGCACGGTTCACAAACCACTGTGGCGCCGTGGCCCCCACGGCCGTGTACCCGGTTTCCACGGGCTCGATGCCCAAGAGTCCGGACAGGCTTCGGGCAGGGGTGGCAAGGGTTCTTGACAGGCAGTTTACGATATACAGTGTGTCGACAGGCGGCGACCCCTGCAGGGCGGCATCCTTGAATGCCGTCCGGCACACGTCGGCCATCATACCCAGAGGGTCGATTTGCTCCTTTGTTTTCTCCCGATTTACCCGCTGTCCCGTGCCAACGAGTACGGGAACCCTGTCCTTTCCCATTTCACAATCCCCCCGGGCAAAAGGCCCTTTCGGATTTTCGGCTTGAGATGATGATGGCCGGGACAGAAGCACAGGCAAGTGCAACGGTCCCGCCCGGTTTCATTGACGCCCCTAGATTTCGTGGGCATATTGATCTTGCAGGGTTTACCTGGATGTTGCAAAAAAATTCTGGGAAAAAGGGGTCACCTGTCGCTGATTCGTGCGAACTCCACCCGATCCGGTTACCACATACCCGGCTAGTGTGATGTCCCAGAAGTTCGTTGACAAACCCGTTCTGTCATCTCGACCGAAGGGAGAGATCTTGGGGCGGCTTGGCGGGGAAAGATTTCTCCCGTTGGTCGAAATGACGTGTGCCAGGATAAGCCTGGCGATATCAGGGGGTGAGAGTCCCCCTCGGGTAATCCCTAGCCAGGAGCCCGATACTGAGTTCTGCACAATGCCGAGTAATCGACAGAGTGAAGCGTGAGCAAGGAGTATGCGGGCCGGAACCGATAGGTGAAGGCGAAATGCCCCGAAAACGACCATAACCGTGGGAGCGGACCTGCCAGTCATTGCAGGGAACGCAACAGTGCAACTGCCGTAAAGGGCGAGGCAGAGGCAATCCCACCGGGGCCTCAGGCACCGGCACGTATGCAAGGTATCGTCGAGGAACCTGGGAGGCCCCCTGTCTTCCTGTACAGGAGACTGGAGGTATCCGGACGACAAGGGAGGACCGGAGTCGCCGGAGACGAGGCAGGGGGAGTCGGACCACCTCATAGTACCGAAGAAACAGGGTAATGCCTGTGGAGGGAAGGGGGTGGCAGGCCAACGTATCGGCAGGAGGGAAACATGGAGAGCACGCAGAGGCACGAATCCATGCGAACGAAACGCCGCCGAATACGAGCGATCGCCGAAGCGGACAGGCGAGCGAAGTTCACCTCGTTGGCCCACCATCTGACGGTGGAGGCGCTGCGAGAAGCCTGGAAGGGCATCCGAAAGGGAGGCACCCCAGGGGTAGACGGCGTAACGGCAAGACAGTACGCACGAGATCTGGAGGGAAACCTGCAGAGGCTCCACGAGCGACTGAAGGCGGGGCAATACAGGCCCGCACCGGTGCGACGTGTATACATTCCCAAGAAGGACGGCCGCAGGAGACCGATCGGCGTGCCGGTGCTCGAGGACAAGATCGTCCAAAGGGCTACGGCAGAACTGCTGTCGGACATCTACGAAGTCGACTTCCTGGACTTCTCGTACGGATTTCGCCCGAGACGGAGCCCTCACGACGCGCTGGAAGCGCTGAATGAGGCGCTGTGGAGACAAAAGGTGAACTACGTGCTGGATGTGGACATCCAATCGTTCTTCGACAGGGTCGACAGAACCTGGATGCGCCAGTTCATCGAGCACCGGGTGGTGGACCGCGGCATCCTCCGACTCATCGGGCGATGGTTGCGCGCGGGGGTGATGGAGCAAGGAGAGGTGACGGACTCCGGGGTAGGTACGCCGCAGGGAGGAAGTATCAGCCCGCTGCTTGCAAATATCTACCTGCACTACGCTTTCGACCTGTGGGCAGACCGCAAAGCAAGAGCGAGGATGCACGGGCAGATGCATATCATTCGCTACTGCGACGATATGGTCATCGGCTTCGAGCATCGCGAGGATGCGGAACGGTTCCTGCAGGCCCTGAAGAAGCGACTGAACAAATTCGGACTGGAGCTTCATCCAGAGAAGACACGCCTGATCGAATTTGGGAGGCACGCAGCCGGGAATCGGAAGCGCAGGGGCGAAGGGAAGCCGGAAACCTTCAACTTCCTTGGATTCACTCACATATGCAGCCGGAGTCGCAAGGGAAGGTTCAAAGTGGTGCGGAAGACGATGAGGCAGAGGCAGCGGGAGAAAATGAGCGAGGTGAGCACATGGTGTCGGCGCCACAGGCATGAGTATGTTCGAGAGCAACACAAACACCTGGTGAGTATCCTTCGTGGATATTACCAGTACTACGGTGTTACGGGTAACTACCATGCACTGGCGACGCTTCGGTATCACGTGACCCGGACCTGGCGAAAGTGGCTGAGTCGTCGGAGCCAAAAGGGCCACCTGGACTGGCATCGTTACAACCTCTTGCTCAAAAGATACCCGCTACCCAAGGTCTACCTCTCGCGCGTCACGAGGCAGAGGACGTTCAATCTGAGTTGGACCTGAAGAGCCCGGTATGGGAAATCCGTACGCCGGGTTCTGTGAGGGGGCCGTGGGGCAACCCACCTGTGCCCTACTCGACAGCTTTCGCCGGAATGACGAAGCCTCATATCTTTCTCATCAGTGTTTTCCCAATGAAGTGTCCCATGTCCTGCAAATAGCGGAAGCTGATCAGTTTTCGCAGGGCGGACTTGATCAG
>CAYTDU010000859.1:0-1632 GCA_964436395.1 uncultured Gemmatimonadaceae bacterium
CGCTGAGGGACGCTCACCGATCGCATGCCAGCCGCCGAAGAACACTGACCGAAAAAATCCAAAAAACGCCCCTTACACCGAATATCGGACAGTCCCACGCCGGTGGCACTGGGTCAGGCATGGATGTGCTTACCATTAGCCGTACTCAATAATTCTCCCGTGCCAAGCTTGGTGGGCGCAGGGGCTGAATCGTGAGTCATCCGGATGAATGGAGGGCATGGTGCTCGCAGGGCCCCGAAGAAGGACATGTCCAGGAGCAATGCCGATCCAGCAGGAACGTCCAGGAGCAATGCCGATCCAGCAGGAACGGCGGCGTGTTGGTTGTGAGAAGGCTCGCCCTGGTGCAAACCGCTAGTACAGGCGAAATTTGAACAAACGGCGAGCGTTAAATACCCAGGCGATGGCGCTTGTGGTTGGTAACGGTACGGCGCAACTGCTAGTAGCTGCCATGTATGTACTAACCGCGCGCAGCATGCATCCAGATGAATTTGGTTCGATCGTGACGGTCATCGCACTTGGGGTTGTAGGCGCGGGGTTCGCGGATCTCGGCGCCAACTCGTATTGGATTCGGGAGCTAGCGAGCCGTCGACTCACGCAGGATGAGCTGAATGTTCGAGTGTGGACACGATTTCTAATGGTGCTAGCGGCGGCCGCGGGCTTAGCCGTGACTGCGTTTTTCGTATCGCCAATGTTCATTTTCACAGGGGTCTTCCTGGTCACCACTAGTACGGTCCAGACAGTTCTCGTGCCACTGCGAGCTGCTCAGCGGTCCGAGTCGGTGGGCTGGCTCATCGTGTTTGGACGTGCGGTCGCAATCGCGATCTTTTTGGTACAAACAGCCGCCGGCGTCAGACCTGGCTTGGCTCTGTTGACGTCCTTGCCTCTGGGCAACCTCGCGTTGGTGATGTGCGCATACGCCGTGACGTCGGCACCCAATCGGCTGGGGTTCTGCGTCCGCCCTTGGGGTAACCCTTGGTCGGGCACCAAGTGGTTTGCAGTTTTCACGATTGGCACAAGCGCTTCGAAGCTCGATCTACCGATCGTGGCAGCACTATCCGGTCCTGGCGCAGCGGGGATTTATGGCGCAGTCAATCGGTGGACTCAACCTCTAGCGGTTGCCGTCGCAGGATTCACATCAGCCGCCGCGCCCTTCGTCGCGGCGGAAACGCGATTGGTTAAGCTGCGAGCACAGTTGCTGCGTGCGAGCTGGATCCTTGTTCTGACGATCGCGCTCTGTTTAGGGATCCTGGCCACTGCTCCTCGGCTCGTCACATCGTTGCTGGGAGCAGACTTTAGCGATTCGGCTCCAGTCTTGCAGTTGCTAGTTATGGCTGTAATCCTCAACACCTTTTCTCAGCCATTGCTTGTCGCGCTGCAGTCCAGACACTTCGATCACCTCACAGCTGTGATAACGGCTTTGACTGTTGTCGTGCAATTGTCGATCACCGTCGTGCTGTCTCCTAGGCTCGGTGCCCTTGGCGCAGGCATAGGCATGCTCGTGGGCCAATTTGTTGCGCTACTCGGCGCGGTGAGCAGCATCGCAGTAATGGCTCGACGTCGACGTTCTCCAAGTTGAGAGAAGCCGGTTCGTGTTGCGGTCGCTGTGCAATTTGGGGGTCACGGCCAGTCACG
>CAYTDU010000859.1:1642-2761 GCA_964436395.1 uncultured Gemmatimonadaceae bacterium
TTTGCTCAATTCCGGCAGCAGCTACATTGCGTAATTTCCGTGTTTCAAGAACGCCGCATATCGGGTGTTGAGTTCCGTGATTTCAGTGTCGCTGAGATCGCGGAACTTATCGTCGGCCATCGACGGATCGCTAGTAATGTGATCGGGATGCAGCAGAGTGCGTTGGTCGTAGACAAATTGAGAAATGCCGAGTTTTCGGCCAACAGAGATAACCCCGGCGCGACGAAGAGCAAGTCGGACCGGAAGTGGGAGGCGTCTGCCAGCAGCGTTGATTGAGTGGAAAAACTTTTGGCGCGCCGTAAAGTCGGTCGCAAGTTCGCGGAAGGCAGCTGGTGAACACATGGCTACAATTTCATCGAACTCTTCTGGGGTTACGTCCAGCCCGAGGTGTTCAGCGATCTGCTGTACGGCCTCAACTTCGTTCGTGATCAAACTTTCGTAACGTTGAACTAGCACTCCAGGCATGTTCGTAAGCTCGTCAAACGAGGCGACTGCTCCGTCCAGGCTCGCGAGTATCTCAGGCCAGGGTGGGTTCCACTTTCGGCGTATTGATGCCGCCACATGTCGCAAGTCACGGTAGACGTAGCAAATTGTGGCCTTGTTGTCCATTAGCAATGCGACAACGCGAGGGTCGATACTATGCATTTTGATGACTGTCATTGCTTTCGATGCGCACCAACTCGCAAGTAGATCATCGTCAATTGTCGCTGGCTCGGCGTGCCTAGCATCAACAGCGCTTGACTTAAGCTCGAGAAGCATTCGCACGAAATTGTATTGGAGCGTGGAGCCGGATCGAAGCATCCCGTTGCACACGACTAACATGAGATTTCCTTCTTCAGTTGCTGGCCAGGGCCAGGCTAGACGGCGATGGCTTTCGGTTATACGAGACTAGCAGCTCTTTATTCACCGCCTCGGACCGCTAACCGAAAGTAAAATTCCGAATCGGAGGGATTCCTCCGTTTGGGGTTATCCGCAATCGAAGGGTAAAGGTAACGTGGCGCTTCCTTGCTGGGGTAGGCCCGCCGCAGTGGTCCACAAGAAACTGTTCTCTTGTCGTTGGTCCAGGCAGAGTCCCGTGGAGTGGTGGGCTTCAGCGTCGAGTTCGTCGGTGTCTACTGG
>CAYTDU010000860.1:0-2756 GCA_964436395.1 uncultured Gemmatimonadaceae bacterium
GGGACCGGTCTGGTGGTGGTTGTACATGATTTGCGGGTTCCACTCGCTGAAGAGCACCCGGTTCATGTTCTGCGTCTCCGGCATGTTGACCATGTAGGAGTCACGGTTGTTATCATGCCCAACGTATTTGTGGTACAACCGAGGTAGGCCGGACGTAGAGCGTTTCAGCGGGTCGTCGTGTCGCATGTACCAGCTCGATACCAATTCCATACCGTCAGGGTTGGCGTGTACCGCCAGTAGTATGACATCGTCCAGGATCCGCATCGTCTCCTCGTCGTCACGACTCACCATCTGATAGACCAATTCCATCAGTTGATGTGGGCCGACGATTTCAGACGCATGCAAACCGCCGTCGATCCACACGACAGCCTTACCTTCGTCTGCTAGTGCTCGGGCCTGTTCGTCGGTGAGCCCCTCGGCATGGGCTAGTCGGTACGAGATGTCTTTGTATCGTTCCAGGTCTCGGTGGTTTTCCGGCGATGTGACGATCGCCATCAATTGCGTGCGTCCTTCTGCAGTCTGACCGATTTCCTCCAGGACCATGCGTGGAGATTCATCGGCCAACTTGCGCCAGTACGCTTCGAACTGGGTATATGTGACTAGGTGGTAGTCATCGCCGATATTGAAGCCCAGTTCTTCCATTGGTGTCGTGACCTGTGCTACCGATTGTGCCGGTGCCGCGACCAGCATCATCGCTGCGGCAGCAATAATCGGCCACCGGCAGCTTACGGAATTGCGCATCCTTGTTGCTCCTTGCTTGAGCCTTCAGAAGTGGGCGGGACGTTGAACCCTGGGTACGATAGCCCGGTGCATCTGGCACCGCTACCGCACGATGGCTTTCAGATACACCTTCAAGAGAATGTATGATATGTGACTCCCATTGTATTGTTCCAGAGCAAGACAAACAGCCGTGCGATCGGCCCGTAGTGAATCCTGGCATGAGACACATACGAGTATGAAACGACGAGACTTCAACAGAAGTGTGGCTGGAGCGTTTGGGACTGTGTTGTTCGGTCAAGCCATCTCTGCAAGCAACCAGGACGTCCTTCCCCGTGTGAACGGGGAACGCCTGCACACTCACCTGCAGGCGCTCGCCGAATTCGGCAAAATGCCGGGTGGGGGTTGCAATCGCGTGGCGTTCAGCCAGGCTGACCTGGACGGTCGCGAATTTGTTGTGGATTTGATGCGAACTGCCGGATTGGATGTGCGCGTCGACACTGCCGGCAACATCATTGGCCGTCGGGCCGGTTCAGCCCCGGGGCTGCCTCCCATCATGTCCGGATCGCATACCGACTCGGTCCCTACGGGGGGCAACTTCGACGGGGCGCTCGGTTCGCTTGCGGCAATAGAGGTAGCCCAGACGCTCACCGAACAAGGTCTGACGACGCAGCATCCGATCGAGGTCGTTGTCTTCCAGAATGAAGAAGGTGGGAAGACAGGCAGTCGCGCCATGATCGGAAAGATCACAGAGCAAGACCTCGCACAGACCACTCACTCAGGGAAGACGATACGGGAAGGCATCGAATTCATCGGGGGTGACCCTTCGCGACTCGAGGAAGCAGTTCGTGTGGTGGGTGATGTTGCCGCTTTCATCGAGCTGCACATCGAGCAGGGAGCGGTCCTCGAGAACGCGGGAATCACCATTGGCGTCGTAGAGGGGATCGTGGGCATCAAAAGGTGGAAAGTGACAGTGGAGGGCGCGGCAAATCACGCCGGAACCACTCCGATGGACGCCCGCCACGATGCACTGCTTACAGCGGCAAGGTTTGTGGAATTGGTGAACCGAGTGGTCACGACCGAGCCGGGAACGCACGTAGGAACGGTCGGGCAGATCGAGGCATTCCCAGGCGCACCTAACGTCGTTCCGGGCCGAGTCGAGCTTTCCTTGGAAATTCGAGACCTGTCGATGGCAAAGGTCGATCGGCTGTTCGAGGCAATCAACAACTCGAGTGTTTCACTGGGCACGGAAAACGGGACGACAGTCACGTCGGAGCAGTACTACGAGAGTGAGGGCGCACCCACCGACGAGTCCATAAGCAGCACGATCGATGAGTCAGCTGACGCGCTCGGGTTGACCCATATGCGAATGCCGAGTGGGGCAGGGCACGATGCTCAGAGTTTGGCGCAGATTGCGCCCATCGGCATGGTTTTTATTCCGAGCGAGGGCGGAATCAGTCACTCTCCGTTGGAATACTCCAAGCATGATGATGTGGTTGCCGGGGCCAATGTGCTGCTGGGGGCGGTCCTCAAACTCGATGGAAGCCTATGAAGTACCGGCTGGGAATTGTGCCTCGGACATTCCGAGGACCGTCTTGCCGGGCTCGCGGCAAAAAGCAGATCACTGCCAGACCTTCCATATTCGCGGCGCAGGGGAGAGATTTAGAAGTTACGATGTTGAGCGCTCAGATAACGACCACGTGACCCTCAGTTCCTATGTGGCGTTAGCAGGTTGAAGAGATTTTAACCGACGGAGCATTATCAGGGAATGCCATCGCGACAACGCTCCAGCCTAACATCGATGGTCGAGTCTAGCTCGAGGCTGAGGTCGCAGGTTCTCCTGGCGCTCTTCGCCGTTGCCCTGGCATCCACGGCCTGTGGTTTGTTCCGCCGGGACAACCCAACGCCGGATCGTCAAAGAGACATTTCGCTCCACGCCATCAATCAGAACTTCTACGACGCCACTCTCTATGCTATAGGCCCCGGTGGAACACGCGATAGGCTGGGCATAGTGGGCGGAAATACCGAGGAGATCTTCA
>CAYTDU010000861.1:0-2755 GCA_964436395.1 uncultured Gemmatimonadaceae bacterium
TGGTTCGCGGGGATGACGTCGAGCAGAAGCTTCCGGTCTTGCTCGAATCCCAGGTCTACTCGTTGTGCGTTGAGTAGGCTCCGCACGAAGAGGCCTGCACCTGTGACGAGTACAATCGAGAGAGTGATTTGTGCCACGACCAGTGCATTGCGTAGGTTCGCTCGGCTGCTGCCATGCCCGATTCTGTGGAGAAAGGCAGCTACATCCGTGCGCGAAAGCTGCACCGCCGGTACCAGCCCGAAGCACACCGCGGCCCCTCCGGCGAGCGCCAGCGTCAAACCTATAACCGAGAAATCGGGCCTGAAATCTCGGGCAAACGACATGGGGATCAAACCTGCCGCCAGGTTTGCTGCCCAGAAGGAGATGGCTATTCCGAGCGCGCAGCCGAGCCCGGCGAGCAATAGGCTCTCGGTGAGCAGTTGCGCGACTACTCGGCCGCGGCTTGCGCCGAGCGCAGTTCTGATTCCCATCTCTCGTTCTCTAACTGAAGCCCGTGCGAGTAGCAGAATCGCAACGTTGGCGCATGCTATCAGGAGAACGGCACTGACGGCCAAGACGAGTGGCGTGAGGAACTGCCTCAGCTGCTCTGCACGCCGGCGAGTCAGGTGGAATCGTTCGTCGATTCCTACGCGATAAAGCTCGTTGTCTTCATCGAATGTCGATGCGATCCAGGATGCGAATCCCTCTTCCCAGCGAGCCTGCAAAACGCCCATGTGAGCGCGCACGCCCTCTATATCCATTTCCGGACAAATCCGGGCCACTACGCGAAGCCAGAGCCAGATGGAACCGTTGACGGTTTCGAGAGACTCTTCGCCCCCCGGCGATATCGCACCCACCATGTGGAGCGGCATGTAGAGGTCGGGAGCGGAGTTCACAGCATTGGGCCCGCGGAATCTTCGGGGCACCACGCCGATGACGGTGAACGATTGCCCGTTGAGCACGATCGTTCTGTTCACGATTGACGGATCGGCCCCGAATTGGCGCGTCCAGAAGCCCTCGCTGATCATCACAACAGGGAATTCGCCGGGAATTTCGTCTTCTTCCGGCAGAAAGCTCCTGCCAACTACCGGTGCCACACCCAGAACGCTGAAAAAGTTGTGCGAGACTGTCCAGGCCTCCGCCTGCACGATTCCGTCATCTACACCGAAAGCGAGCGTGATGTCAGCGTCGTCGTACGCCATCACGTCGGTAAATACGTCATTGTTCTCCCGATAGAACTCGTAGTCGGGGTAGCTGAAGTAGGCGATCTGATCTTCCCCATCCAGTAACGTCAATCCGACGAGTTCACTGGGGTCGCTAATGCCCGGCGGCGTTTGCAGAAACAGCGTGTTCACCAGGGTGAACATGGTGCTGTTCGCGCCTATGCCCAGGCCGAGGATCAGGACAGCCAGAAATGCGAAGCCGGGGTTTTTCGCCATTCCACGAATACCGTACCGGATGTCCTGCGCCAGGAGTTGCAGGGTGCGGCCTACACCGTCTGACTGACCAACAACTGCATGTTGCCCCATCGCGCCAACTCCGTACCGAAGATGGCGGTCTCGCCTTTCACGCCAACCACCAACCACACGCCACACCGGTATCAGCAGAACCTCGCGCCAAAACCGGAGCCTGGCGCTGAGTTTTCCCTTTCTTTCCCATACTTCGTAGCCTTCGACGAGATCGCACTCGACTTCTTCGCGCTTTGTCTTCCCGGCCAGTCGGCGAAGCAACCAGACGGCGATCCTTGGATGACGACTCACCGTACCACCCCTCTGCCTGTAGCGTCCGGGTCGACCTTGGCCCACATGCTGTTCCTGATTCTGTGAATATCGGTGAGTTCACCGAGACCGGCCGGAGTGAGACGATAGTATCGCTTTCGCCGGCCGCCGCGTACGGGAGTGGGGTCGCCCAGCCACGATTCAACCAATCCCTTGCGAGCCAACCTTTCCAAAGCGGTGTATATCGCTCCGAGCGAAACGGCCCGCCCAGCCTCGGCGTCGAGAGACTGCTGGATGGTAGAACCAGAAGCATCTTCTCCATTCATCCGGACCGATAGCAGCACCAACTCCTCGAACTCACGCAGATTGGACCCACGCATTGATTCTCCCGGTTTCTGAACTCAGGTGATTGTTACTACGTAATTGCGATAAATAGGTTTCCGTGGTTCGGGAGATGTAGTTCAGAGGGAGGTTATCCGGTACGATGGCGCCAAACCTCTGCGGGCGCGGTGCCGCCGTACCGGCTGAGTTGGCCTGTGGGCCTAAGTTTTCTTCCAGATTGAAACGGTGAAGTGGCCGGTCACGTTCTGAATGTCTATCTCAATCCTCCAAGTGCCGGAGATCCCCACTGCGGTGTCGGCGTCGACGTCGTCTGCGATATCGTCTTGGTATACGACGGTCCCGGCATCGTCTTCGATGGTCAGGATCGCACTGCCACTAGAGATCCCGTCCGTGGTGATAACCGTCGCCTGGGTACCTGTGTTGTCCCATCTGTATGAAAACGTTTGCGTACCATCTTCCAAGGTCAATGCCGAAAACGTGAATATGTCTGCTTTGCTTTCCACTTCATATTGGCCGCTTGGCCCGAGCGGGTCGCTGTTGCAGCCAAATACTGCCAAAAGACCTGCAAACATCCAAGCTTTGGCGAGTTGATTGTCGGTTGTTCTCGAAAACTGCATGGAGCCCTCCTGCATCTTTACTCCGGGCGCATTGGCCGGAATATAATTTGCCTGTCGTACTGCCTGTGCCTCAGCCGCTCAGGAGCTCGGAGTGCTACC
>CAYTDU010000862.1:0-2750 GCA_964436395.1 uncultured Gemmatimonadaceae bacterium
GCTGGCGCGGAAGCCAGAATGGACCCGAGGCGGTGACGGCGCGACATACGCGTGCGGACTCGCAGCGTACGACGCGTGGGGCGACGCGCTGAGACGCGACGAGGACTTTCCCGAAGGCGACCTGAAAGTCCTCACGTTCCGGTGCCAGGTCAGCACGAGCGTGACGCTCTCGGGCCTGCGTGACGCGCGCACGGCGGCGGCGGAGTTTCTGAGAGAGATGGCCTACGTCGACGGTGCCGCAAAGGGTGATCTGCTCGCCGCTGCCGGTGCGTATGAAGAAGAGGTCAGCTCTGCAGAATTGCATTTTTTTCGCGCTGAGCGGGGCGTAGATTCACGGGAATGAGCATCGGGGGGGATTTTTTGTTCGCAACACGTTCTTCTTGACACTAATCCCATAAGTATGTATACTTATTGCATGAGAACGGGCCGTTCCATCAAGTTTCTCGCCACGAAGGTCCGGGCGCGGCTCAAACGTCTGGGCCGTTGCGGACCATTTGTGGCGGGGTCGCTCAATCGGGTGGAGCACACGGGTAAGTCGGGCACGGTCTCGGTCTCCTATCTGCTTACCTTCAAGGAGAAGGGTAAGACCAGAACCGTCTATGTGCCCAAGGACATGGTTCCCGAGGTAGAGCAATGGGTAAAACAGTATCGCGAAGTGAAGAAGCTCATGGCCGAGATTTCCAGGTTCAATGTTGGCATCATACGGAGGTACGTCTTCGAAAAACGGGCCGCCGACCGCGCACGCGAAAGGTGACACAGTCGGTCGGGGAGGCACTGGCTCTTGTGCTCAGACAGTACTTCCCGCGTTTCCCCCCTCTACCTCCGTGAGATTGCCGATCCGCGCTCGCAGGACGCCATTACCTACACCCTTCGACAACTGATAATGCTGGGCATCCTGATGTTTTGTTGCCGCATGCCTTCGCGCCGCAGGCTCAGACAGATCAGCCATTCCCAGGAGTTCCATGAGAACTGGTGCAGCCTCTCGGGAGCGCGCACCGACGCCGTCGCCCATCCCGATACCCTGATGTATCTGCTCAAACGGCTCGACAACGCAGAGCTGGGTGCGGTGGCTCCGAAGATCATAAAGGCCCTCATACGCGCCAAGCGACTGCCCAAAGCCTTTCTGGACGGACATCTTATGATCGCCGTGGACGGGGTGTGCACCTTCTCTTCTCACGACTATCACTGTGAGCAGTGTTTAGTCATGAACCATCAGGACGGCTCGACGTCCTATCTGCACTCGATGCTCGAGGCCAAAGTCGTGTGCAGCGACGGGGTCACCCTCTCGATTATGAGCGAGCCTATCATCAATCCAAAAACCACGACCTATGACAAACAGGATTGTGAACTCGAGGCATTCAAACGGCTTGCACCGCGGCTCAAAGCCGCATTGCCGCGAACGAAACTCCTCCTGTTGCTCGACTCGCTCTATGCGTGTGCGCCGGTGTTCGAACTGTGCCGGGAACACCGATGGCAGTTCATTGCCACCTTCAAACGCGGCTCCATCCCCACACTCTTTGACGAGGCAATGACCCTGCTCTCGCTCCACCCACACCACGTCAAGACCCGTACCACGGACGGAGTCTCCCAGAGATGGCGATGGCTCGACGACCTCGTGTATCTCTCCCACGGCAACCAATTCACCCTCGGATTCATAGACTGTCATGAAACGCATCAATCAGAGACTCTGGACGACAAGTACTTCGCCTGGCTCACCAGCTTCTCGCCCCGCAAGAGCACTGTCGACGCCTACGGCACAGGAGGACGGCTCAGATGGAAGATTGAAAACGAAGGCAACAACCAACAGAAAAACGGCTACAGCATGGAACATTTCTGCGACTGTTCAGACACCAACGCGCTGGTCGGACTCTTCCTGCTCCTCCAGCTCGCCCACACCCTCATGCAGCTTGTGGCACGGAGCAGCATCGTCGAGGGATTCGAGACCCTCGAGTTTCTCGCATACCTGCTCTTGGAGTCCCTTCGGAACACGCGGCTGCCACGCTACCTCTTTGCTCCGAAACTGCCCCCTCTGCAAATCCGCACAGCGCCTCCATAGCGTACCCCGGTCGCGAAACTCCACTGCTGTAGCCGCTACACCATGTTCAATTTCAATATATCATCACCACACCATACACCACAACTATGCCATCACGCCGCTCACCACGCCTCATACTCCTGACATCACTCTGCCAACCTCATCAATTCTGCGGTGCTGGGCCATGTGCCGTTCAGCTTGACACGAGGGTTTGGATGCAGGTATAATGCAACGTGTTGCAGTGGACGAGGTTGATAGCATCTCATAGAACAAGAAGAAGGAGTTGAAATCCGTTTTGAGACAATTTGCGTGTGTCCTCGCAGTTGCTTTGGCGGTCTGCTTCTTGGCTTCGGGGAATAGCTGGGCGGAAAAGGTCACTCTGAAGGGCAACATAGTGTTGCGGAACGTCGAAGTTGTCGAACAGACATGGCAAGGGTATACCATACGATTGAGTCCGCGGGTTGAGCTCACGTTTCTGCGCGAGGAAGTGCTGAGCGCGGGTTCTGCGCCGAGAAGGACTCGCCCGCCGTCCGGGACGGTTGGCGGCACGAAGCCGGCACAATTGATGTCGCCCGGTCTTGCAGAGAAGCTGCTTCAGCCGATAGACGTCTCCATGCTGTCGTCCGGAGAAACCACCCTGGAAGAGTTTGTGAAGACCCTCTCAGAAATCGTGCAGGTGGACATAGTCATAGACGCCGAAGTGCTTCAGTCCCCT
>CAYTDU010000863.1:0-2746 GCA_964436395.1 uncultured Gemmatimonadaceae bacterium
AGAGTGCAGATATTCTGGTCCTTGTGATAGGACACACCATGCATGGAAGGGTGCAATGAAACCACGGCATGCTCGTTTTCGTCGCCATAGTCGCTTCCTGTTGCCGTCCGCATCCAAGAACCGGTTGGCCTTTCCTCGACCACGGAGACTCCTACTAGAGCCACTCGAAGAGCGGGCATTGCTGGATGGCGGATTGTTCGCTTTGCAGGCGACTTACCCGGTTGATCCATACCCGCGTGATGTGGCCGTCGGCGATTTGAACGACGATGGCGTACAGGATATCGTTTCCACATCCGACTCCCTTGCGCTTGGCGGCACGCTGAACGTGCTGTTGGGGAACGCCGACGGCACGTACGCCCCCGGCGCCACGTATGCAGTTCCCGACTTTCCCGCCTCTCTCGCCCTTGGTGATCTCAACAACGACGGCGCATTAGATGTGGTGGCCTCGGCCGACGTTGGAGTGTCAATCCTAGTCGGCAACGGGGACGGTACGTTTGCCGACCCGGTTACTATTCTGATGGACTATTACGCATCCGATCCGGTGCTTGAGGATCTTGACCAGGATGGTTTCCTCGACCTAGTTGTTATAGACGACTACCCTGGCGCCGTGTATGTGTGGCTTGGCAACGGCGACGCAACCTTCGGGCCGGCTACGGTCTATGGGATGGTCTATGAGGGTCGAATTGGCCATGGCGGTCCGCAGTCGCTCGCCCTCGGGGACGTCACCAGCGATGACATTCCGGACCTTGTGGTCGGATATTCGTGCTACGGCATATCTGTCCTGACCGGAACCGGTGATGGGACCTTCACTTCACGAGTCGACTATTCGCTCGGCATAGATGATTACCGAGCAATCGTGCTGGGTGACGTGGATTCTAATGGCACGCAGGACATCGTGGTGGCGGGCTACAACGGTACGATTTCCGTACTGACTGGCGATGGTCTAGGCGTGTTTGCACTTCACGACACGGCAGAGGTGGGACTGTGGTGCCCAACGATTGCCCTGGATGATGTGACCGGAGACGGCATTCAGGACATAGTGACCAGTCGCGTCTATAGCAGCCAGAATGAGAATGGGTTGCTGGTGCTTCCGGGTAATGGAGACGGAACCTTCGAGGCACAGGTTATCACGGAAGCTGGCAGTTCGCTCGTAGCACTGGCATTGGCCGAGCTAAGCGGCGACGGTTTTCCTGACGTTGTGGTTGCAAATAAGAATGCCCATGAAGTGTCGGTACTGCTGAACCACGGCTCACTCATGTGGCATACACCCTTTGCGCCGACCCCTGGCCCGGTAGACACGATCCGGTTTCATTTTCCCTCTGAGATGCAAGCGACCACTTTCTCTATCGCTGAGGATATTACTCGATTCACAGGTCCCGAGGGCCCCCTGACCGCCACCGGATTCAATTGGATTGACTCCCGGACACTGGATGTTACGTTCGACGCGCAGTGCCGGCCGGGGGCTTATCAAATGGTCGTCGGACCTGAAATCCTCAATCTCGGTGGGCAGGCAATGGACCTTGACCGAGACGGGACCGCGGGGGAAACGCCCGACGACCAGTACACAGCTACTTTCACGATTGCCGGGCCACACGTCTCAGGTCATTCCCCCGCAGGTCGCGTAGCCGGACCGGTAGATGCTGTGCGCCTGGAATTCAACCAACCAATGGATGAGGCGAGTTTCTCGCTTGCCGACGACATCACCACTTTCACTGGTCCGGATGGGCCGCTGGAGGCAACAGGCTACCAGTGGCTCGATTTCTTCACGTTGGAGATCACCTTCCAGCCGCAGTCCACAGTGGGGCTCTATGAGTTGGTAATAGGCCCTGAGATTGCGGATCTATGGAGCAACTTCTTGGATCAGGACATCGATCTCGTTCCGTGCGAGACCCCCGATGACCAATACACCGCGAGCTTTCAAATTGCCGAGCGAGGCTTACTGAGCGTCAGTATTTCTGACAGTTATGGCCTGCCTGACGATGCCAGTCTCCAATTCGGGACGCCGTTGTCAGAGTTTCGCCAGGGCGCAGCTGACAGCCCATTGGTGCGGCCGAACTATCCCGACACGCGGCAGTATTTTGAGGTGACTAATGAAGATTTCGTGGCTCTGACCCTCTCCGAAGTGCTGATCAATGCACCCAACGTCAGTATTGACCCGTCCTTAACCTCTTCACCGGACGACGACCTGGTCCTTCAGCCCGGCGAGAGCAAGCAGTTCCAGCTTGCCTACGCCCCAGATGTCCCGAATTTCAGCAATCTCACTGCGCACAGCTTCGCACTAGCCGACGGATTGATCATTTCCACGGATGCTCCCGATGCTCCCGAACTTCACGTGGAGCTGATCGGCGCATCGACATACAACAGTGACGTGACCTACGACGGAAAAGTCAATCTCTCGGAACTTGGTATTCTGAACGTTAATTTCGGCCGCAGCGCAGGCAATCCAGATTGGGACCCTACCGCGGACGTAAATGGGGACGGAACGGTTAATCTAGGTGAGCTTGGGGCACTCAATGTAGAGGCCTGGTCCGACGGGATCACGCCGACGGTCGCCAGCGAGCTGTCCAACGACACCGCACCCGCGGGAACGGTAAATAACGACGGTATTACTTCTGATCCGGCTATTAGTGGAAGTGCCACCGACGATGACGGAATCGTTGATCTGCTGGCAGGTGTCGACACCACCGACATCCTGGCCTTTATAGATATTCTCGCGGATATGCAGCCGGACGGTAGTCTTGCCTTG
>CAYTDU010000864.1:0-2744 GCA_964436395.1 uncultured Gemmatimonadaceae bacterium
CTTTCAAACTACCGTCGTTCTCCTGATGGGCGCGGTTGGCCTGGTGCTGCTAATTGCCTGCGGCAACGTGGCCAGCCTGCTGCTGGCGCGCGGTGCGACTCGCCGAGTCGAACTGTCCGTGCGCGCGGCATTGGGTGCGTCGTCGGCACGCATCGTACGCCAGTTGTTGACTGAATCGTCGGTGACTGCACTCTCCGGTGGCGTTCTCGGCATCGCGCTGGCTCTGTGTTTCCAGAAGCTGCTCGGGCAAGTGATTCCGGCGGATGTGCCAGGTTTAGACAATATTGGATTCTCCTGGCCTATGCTGGTGTTCGCGGTCGTGGTATCGGTTGCGACCGGTTTGGTATTTGGAATTCTGCCGGCAATCCAGGCGGCGCGTGGGAATGTCGCGGGCGAAGTCAGGTCCGGCGTTCGAACCACCGATTCACGCGGGCAACGAATTCAAAGCATTTTGGTAGTGGCGCAAGTAGCGGTGTCCGTGATTCTGCTGATAGGGTCGGGCCTGCTGCTCAAGAGCTTTGCTACACTCCGGGTGGTCGAGCCGGGGTTTGACGCGGAAAACTTGCTGGCCACAGAGATCCAAATTTCCTCGAACAAGTACTCTGATGAGTCCGCGCGCGAGTTGTTCTTCTCGGCTCTGCTCGCAGATCTGCGGGCCATACCAGGCGTGTCAGACGTGGCGATGGTCAACCAATTGCCGATCTTGAATCCGGGCAACAACATGTTTGCGTATTCCGCGGACGAACCGCCGCCGGAAGGGCGCGACCGTCGCGCGGCGTTTTGGCGCACTCCGATGCCCGGGTACTTCAACGCCATGGGGATACCGTTGCTGCGGGGCCGCGGGCTCGAAGCCTCGGATCGCTTCGGCTCGCCGCCGGTCTTGGTGATCAACGAGACCATGGCACGCACCCTTTTCCGCGATCAGAATCCCCTGGGCAAACGCGTTGCGGTCCCCATCCACGACGCGGTCTTCGAGGTTGTCGGTGTCGTTGGAGACGTGCGCATTGAAGGCACGAGATACACACCTCGGATGGCAATGTACGCATCGTTTTACCAGCACCCCTCCCTCACGATGCGCGTTGCAATCCGCTCTGAAATCGAGCACGCGTCTTTGGCAACTGCCGTACGTGATGTCGTTTGGAACAGCGACCGGGACATTGCCGTGAGCGGGCTAACACGCACGGACGAGGTCATTGCCCACAAGGTCTCCAGCGAAAAGGTCGTTGCGACATCAGTCACTCTGTTCGCCGCGGTCGCCGTGCTGCTTGCCGCCCTGGGTCTGTACGGAGTGTTGGCCTACTACGTGAACCGCCGACGCCACGAGATCGGAATCCAGGTCGCGCTAGGCGCTGACTCGGGTCAGGTGTTGAGACCGATCCTGAAAAAGGGACTCTCCTTGGTGGTTCTAGGGATTGCCCTGGGACTCGTGGGTGCGTTTTGGGGGGCGCGTCTTCTCCAAACGTTGTTGTTCGAGGTTGAACCGACTGACGCGGCTACATTCGTTTTCGTGAGTCTGTTCTTCACGGTTGTTGCCTCGGTGGCGTGCCTAATCCCGGCACTGCGAGCGCTCAAGGTAGATCCGGTGACCGTGCTGACTGTCCAGTAACTCAGTGAACCGCTAGCACAGGTAATCCCCTCTGCATTGAGGTCACGAAACTTCTGAGGGGTGCTCCCGTAGGTAACATAGACAGTCTATGTAGACCATCTATGTCGGGAGACGATATGGGCACCGTTCGAGCAGGCAATCTCTATGGCACGCTGGAGATGCTGATCCTGAAGGCGCTGGAACTCAATGGATCCATGCACGGGGTGGCCGTCGCAGATTTCATCGGTTCGGGATCGGACGGGCTGTTTCGGGTGGAAGAGGGCTCGCTCTACCCGGCGCTCCATCGCCTTCAGGCAAAGGGATTCGTCGATTGGGAGTGGAGAAGAACCGAGGAAGGGAAGCGGGCGAAATTCTATCGGATATCTCGGAAAGGAAAGCGCGCGCTGTCGAGTGAGCTGAAGAGTTGGGTGGCCAGTACCCGAGCCATGCTGTCGCTGCTCGAGGTCCCGACGGAGAAAGTGATATGAAGCGGCCACGGCTGAAGAGGCTCTTTCACTGGGACCGGTTCGGGAGGAAGATGGAAGAGAGTCTGGAAGACGAGGTCTTCTACCACCTTGAGACCAGGACAGAGCAATTGGTCGCCGGCGGTAAAACCGAAACGGAGGCTCGAGAAGAGGTCTTGAGGCGTTTCGGTGATCCAGACCTTGTGCTTCGACGCTGCCGCCGGATCGACCAATCGGGCCTGCGACGTCGGTTCTTCCGTGAGTTTTTCGCCGACATCCTCCAGGATATTCGATTCACTTTCAGAGGTCTACGAAAAGCTGCCGGATTCGTGATTGTGGCGGTCTTGTCGCTCGCAGTTGGAATTGGGGTGAACGCCGCAGTGTTCACGACTATCCACGCCGTATGGTTCGATCCTGTTCCGGGTGTGACGGGCCAGGACAGGATAGTCGACATGGTCCCAGTCGACCGGGGCGAAGATCGTTGGTCCTGGGCTTATCCCGACTTCGAGGCGGTCAGGGATGCCGACACGCCGTTCGAGTCCATTACGGCATGGGCCGAGAGGGATGCCACTTTCGGTACGGAAGAGGGCGGTAGGCGCGCGAGGGTGGCCTACGCCACATCAGAGTACTTCGATGTTCTCGGTGCTTTTCCATTCATGGGCAGAGGGTTTCTAGATTCGGAGGATGGTGGGGCA
>CAYTDU010000865.1:0-2744 GCA_964436395.1 uncultured Gemmatimonadaceae bacterium
GTAGGTGACATCTGCAGTTGCGATTGCCCTGTGCAGGTACTGAGTGTCATGGACGGCCTCAAACAGTAGCGGATAGTGGTTCTTGACCATTGCCACACAACTGCCGCTTGGCGCCACGATTGCATCAACTTCACCTTTCTCAACGATCGGCCAGAACACGTCGATGAAGTGGCGTGCCATTTCTCGCGCATCTTCCCGGTAGCCGGCATTGAACGCGGGTTGGCCGCAACATGTTTGCGCGTCGGGGAACACAACATCGGTGTTGAATCGTTCGAGCAGTTCGGCAGTAGCTATTCCCACTTCGGGATAGAACTGGTCGACCATGCAGGTGACAAACAGTGCCACTCGGGGACGCGACGGGTTTGAAGGAGACACAGGTCTAAGATGCGGCGAGGAGCGCAAGGGGGGGAGGGGGCTGGTGCAATTGTCTAGCTACTGCGCGGTTTGATCGAATCCACCGAATGCTCGGTCGGTAACGCTTCGGCGGTCACCACGTGTACAGTGTATTCTACGAAACTCCGATCGTGTAATCTCGCTCTCCACGGCACCTTCTGAATCTCGCCGGTCAAACGAAGCCGACCAGACGACTGTGTATGTGCGCCAGGAGTGAGCAGTGACCGCAACAGCGATTCACTAGCACCATGTTCGTCTCCCCGCTGAGAATGCCCGCCGATCCACGCTTCAATCGGCGTAACACTTCCGGACCAGTCGTAGGGTGTGGATAATACTGCCACGCCGTTTTCCGACAGAAGATCTGCGACTGAAGTGAGAAACGCGTGTGGCGATACGACACAGTCCAGGACGTTGAGCGCCACGGCACACGAAAATGATTGCGTCGAGAACGGCAACGCGAGAGCATCGCATGCCCAGAAATCGACCCGTTCCGCTCCGGCAAACTGGTCCTCGAATTCGCATCGATCGTACACAATGCCAACCCGCCGCTGAGGGTAACGCACTATGCCGGTTCTCAATACGTTCTGTGCGACCTGGAGCATAGAATAGTTGACGTCGATGCCAAGTACGAGATCGTCGGTGCGTTGTGCGATATCGAAGGTCGTTCGACCCACCGAGCATCCCAATTCGATCGTCTTTCCTGCAAAGCGATCGCCAACCAGGTTCAATGATTGCTCCAAACATCGGCTCGCGGTCCCGGCGCGATTGTCTGTCGTAGGCCGCCCTGGAGCGAATTCATGGTAATGGTCCCATCCGTAGGTGCTGAGATGCTGACGATTCACGTCGTACGCCGAACCCGGCCCTGCCGCATCACCTAGAAGCGATTCTATGGCCTCCGACCTGTCATGCCTAAGCGTGAGGTGAAACAGGTTTTCGGAAAGGTATGAGCGAACGTTCGGTACGATGATTGGAATTGCATCGATAATCGGGTATTCCTGCTGGCACGCTTGTGCACTGCAGTGCATCACGCCTTCGACGATGACGTCACCTTCTTGTTCACTAACGGTGGCCAGCACCAGTGGTACGTCCACTTGATGCTCGATGCGGCAGCGAGGGCAAACTGGCTTCAGCGCCTCGAAGTGGGACCTGCGCAAACCGGGCTTAGCCTCCGATCAGCACCGTGGGACAGCCGGGAGGCAGGATGTTGCCGGTCGGACTCGGAATCGGTGCTACGCATGTTGGGTGGTTCGTCATGTCTCCGACACGTGCCGCCGGCATCTTGCCTATGAGCACTGTCATCGATCCCTTCACGATGATGCCAGGTCCACCTGGGACGCAAGTCGGTAAAACGCACGGCGCGGTCATGTCCGTCACCCGCGCGGCAGGCGCGCCACCAATCAAAACGTTCGGCTGGCCTTTGACGATCGCAAGGGGGAGAGCAGGATGGGGTAGCGGAGTGGGAACCGGTGCAGGGGGGTGTATAGGTGCGTGACAGTGTGGGACTGGTTGCAACACCTGATCACCCATCCTTGCCGCTGGTTGGCCCATCGCTAGGCTCCTTTAGTTGAGGCTCATACGTTCCCGCATGAGTTTCGCGGCCGACCGTCGTCGTGTCCGCCTCTTGCGAAGTATACCGCTTGCCGGGCGCCACTGACAGAGCACTCGGGAATCCGAGACCGATCAGGGACGATTACTGCATTGGGGCCCGCGTATCCGCCGAACGTCGAACAGCACCTCCTGGTTGTATCTGGGCGCTTTGACGATTTCGAGCGGATAGACGTCGGCCGGAAACGGTTGACATTGCTCCGTGATCCGCACGACAGCAATGAAGGCGTTGCCCCTGACGCCGAGGCTGTCGACACGGATCTGATCGCCCGGTCTCATTCTGCCGGCCGCCACAACCAGCACCATATGGGTTTCGAAGTCCACGGCGGGCATGGGAGGTACCGAAGCCTGATTCTGGTTTGCGGTACGCCACACCGCTCCCCACGTTGCCGGATCGCGAACTACCATCATGACTGAGTCCTGGTAACCAGTCTGGTCATCGTACAATAGGCGTTCACTGGGGAGTACCGGTGCTAGAGCGGGCGTCACGCTCGGAGCGCTCTTGCAGGACATGATCACGGCAACCGCTGCACATGCAATGCAGATCAACGTGGTTCGCATTGGCACTTCCATCTCCTCGTTGTCAGCGTAGGACAGCGTCTTACGTGCTCGAGTCACCGAGCCAACACTTGAGGTTCGCACTGTAGCGAGCTCAGGTTGGCTGAGTTCAAGATCGGGAATCCCGGGAGGCTCACTTCCGTCTCCAAGAGTCTGCCGTCGGCATCGACCTCGACCAGCACAATATA
>CAYTDU010000866.1:0-2744 GCA_964436395.1 uncultured Gemmatimonadaceae bacterium
AGTTCCGGCTGAACTGCGAAACAATCCTAAGGACTCGGATTCATGGATTGTTTGGGACTTGGGAGCGAAGAAGCAACTTACGACATTTCCGAAGAACAAAGTTCCCAGCCTGTCGGCGAAAGCTCGCGGGCTGTTTGTGATTGGGCGGGTAACGCAGCCCCGAGTTATCGAGCAGATACTTGCAGGTGAAGTCGGGGGTATGTCGTGGCGAGGGTTGGTTGTGATCGACTTTGATCTGAACCCCGCAACGAATGAGACTCGCCGGGTGTTGAAGGACATCGATCTGTATGAGATCAGTCTGACTCATATTCCGGACCATAATCAGTCAACTTTCGTGGTCGGAAAAAATGTAGACGGAAAGTTCCAAGAAGTTCCAGGTGTTGACATTTCTGATGTGGAACTTTGGAAGGTGGAGTTATCGAAATCCGTCTTCCCCTCTGAAGGAACGGCCCGCGATTTTCTCAAGTTGCATCGACTGGAGGGCGACTTGCGAGATGAGGGTGAAGCGTTCGTATGTGAGCAACGCTCTGCCGACGATTTTGACCTGAGTAAGACGGTACGAGTAAAGATGGCAGGTGCGTTCATGTGGATGGCTCCCCCGGTGGAGTCCCCTGAACCTTCACAGTTTTGTAGGCTCGTCGCTGAGTTGGTTGACGTGGCCAAGGCTACTCCAGTTATAAAGGAGACAGGAATGTCCGAGGATTCTACGGACAAGGCTGCGGCTACTGATTCCGCAGCGGCTACCCCCGAAAGCACTGACACAAACACGCCCGAAACGGCTGACGTTGAGAAGAAGGCTCCGCCCGCAGAAGGTGGCGATGGAGGCGGTGGCGGCGACGGCGGCGAGGGTGGTGATATGTCGGGTGACGACAAGAAGAAAACCGAGAAGTCGAAGACGGCCAGCGATCAGTTGGCGGTACTGGGCAACCATGTCGCCCAGGCAGTCGCTAACACGTTGGAGCCCACGTTCAAGTCCATCGCGGAAGGGCTTGGCGGCATGAAGACGGCCATGGAGAAAATGGCTGCCGGGGCTCTTACCCCCGAGAAAACGGAAACGAATACGGAAACTGCAACGGATACGGAAAGCACGCCGAAACAAGAGGCGGCAAAAACGGCGGAGGGTGTTCTCGCTGAGCTAGTCAACGGGCTTAACACGGTCGCTGAAGCTCAGATGAAACAGCAAAGTCAGATTGCCGAAATCGCTAAGGCGGCAGTCTCTATCGGCGAGTCGATTCCGAATGCGGGATTGGTCCGTCAGGAGACCCCGGCTCAGGCGAAGCAGGAAACTGACGACGACCCGAATGCCTGTTTCGACAGTACCTTTGCGTGGCTGAACGGCTAGTAAGTCGTTACGCAGTCACGGGTTAGGTGTTACCGTATTCGTTTGTCCACTCGATTGGAGTTTTCGTAATGTTGGATATTAAGCTGCCGCTCAAGCAGATCATGCAGAAGTCGGCTGTTGACCAAACGTCGCTGCCGAACTCTGTACTGAACCGCAAGCAGGCGGACAGATTCATCGATCTTCTGGTCGATGAGACCGTTTTGATGAAGAATGTGCGGGTTGTCCGCATCGATCATCAGAAGGGTTCGATTAACAAGCTCGATCTGGGCGACATTGTGACCGAAGGTGCTCACACGACCAGTTCGGCGACTACTCGCGTACCGACTGAGCGAGTGTTGGTGTACGATACTGAGAAGTATCGTTCGGCGTTCGATTTGAGCACCGACTTCACCGAAGACAACATCGAAAAGGCTGGAATCCGAAACCGGCTCTTGTCGATGTTCACCAAGCGTATCGCTATCGATACGGAGCTTGCCGCAATCAAGGGCGACGAGTCTCTCTCGACTGGCGATGCTCAGACGGACGAGAACAACTTGCTCGGAGTCAACAACGGCTTCCAGCGAATTCTCGAAAACATCACCCCGGCTGCCCAGAAGGTCGATGCAGCGGGTGCGGCTCCGTCGAAGCGTCTCTACTACGAGATGAAGCGTCGGATTCCGTCTCGTTATCGAGCAGCCAAGCCGAACTACGTTTGGATCGTTCCGAGCGGCCCCGCTGACAAGTGGAGTCTCGACTGGTCCGACCGTGAGACGGCGGGCGGCGATGCGGCTCTGTCCAACAAGCTGGGCACAAGGCCCGGCCCGTGGGGCATCCCGATGCTCGAAGTCCCGCTCATGCCGGAAGACCTCAGTTGGGGTACGTCGGGCACGGACGGGAGCCAGATTTGGCTCACCCCGCTCAAGAATCTCGTGTACTTTGTGCAGCGTGATATTACAATCGAGTGGGACCGTCAACCCCGCCACGACCTCTGGGAAGTGACGATTCATTTCCGTGTTGACTTCCAAGTCGAGAACGGCGATTTGGTCGTACTCGCGGATAATGTCGCGATGAGCGGCAATGACTATACAGGGTGAGCTGACTATACCGGCTGAATCCTCTTGACAAACCTTGTGGGATATGCTATACAAACGTAGCCTCTATCCCACAAGGAGTTGAGCATGATTCGCCAGTGTAAGAAATGCGAAAACCTGTACGACCTGTCGGAGTTTAAGAAGCAGGCGGGTTGCAAACATGGAGTTGGGTACGTTTGTAAGTTGTGTGCTAACTCCCGAGAAGCTGCTCGAATGCGAACGCCCGAAGGGCGTGAGGGGAATCGTAGGAAAGCGAAGACCGAAGCGTTTCGACGTGCTCAAGCAAAGTTCCGAAAAAGTGATAAGCGGAAAGCAATACTGGCTCGGTACAA
>CAYTDU010000867.1:0-2743 GCA_964436395.1 uncultured Gemmatimonadaceae bacterium
AAGACACCAGCGAGCGCTTCCTTCTCAATCCACACCTCGACGCGCATCGGCTGATTGTCCCATCGGTCGAATCGGAACTGCTCCGAGCACACCTCCACGATGGATTCTGGAGACTCCCAGTGGGGGAGCGCTTCCAGATTTCTCGTGCGGTCTTCAATGGCGTTCCAGTCGATACGACCAGCAAGCCGCGCATCGTTGATGATGCTGCCGAGACGTTTGTACTCTTTTTGCTTGTTGGCAATGAGGTCACGGCTCACGAACTGGTAGTAGAGCTGTCTGAGCGTAAGCGAGTAACCTTGTCGAGCGTACTCGAGAATGATGGCGTCAGCCTTCTCGATGATTATCTCACTCGAGCTGGCGAACGCCTTGGGCACGTAACAAATTTTGGGCATTATTCACCTCTGATTTTGTTTCTTCCTCTCCTCGAGAAACTTGCGGCGCCGTTCCTTCCACGCCGCCTGACGCTTCTAACACTTCTTCCGATGACAAACGTAATGAGTCTCGCCGATGGTCCCACCCATCATCTCCCAGTCCTTGCGAACATTGTCGTCACCACAGTAGAAGCAAAACTCTCTAGCCATCGGTCGTCCCCACATCAACCATCAGCACCCTTGACTGGGACCTGCCACAGCTTTCGCGCGTCATGCTCCTCGAGCCAGTCTCGTAACTTCATCGCTTCCTCCAGAAAGGGCGGGGTCGCCCCCGCCCTATCGAGTTGAACCTCAGTTGAGATTTTTGCTCTCAGCGTGATTGCTGCAGAAGCCCCAATGGGTGCCATCATCGCAACCGCACTCGGCGCACTTGCCGCCGGAGAGCAACTTCAACTCGGGCTTGGGGTCCGCCGTGGGAACCGCAACCTCGAGCGTCTTTGCGAACCCATCCGCAAGAGCCGCCAGGAACGCAGCCTTGTCGACCGTGACCATGAAGAACGAGCTGCCACGAACGATCTCGCCCTCGACCTCGATGCCGAGCAAAGACGCGAGCGCCACACCGCCCTCGGGATGAGGCGACTTCAAAACGAGCTTGGTCGCATCCGTTTTGTGAGGCACGATACGCGCCATCACCGGGGTTCCCTCGATACCAATGACCGGCCTGATTTTTCCACTCAGCATGACTGACCTTTCTGGAAGCTATCCGCTTCCGGTTAGACTCTCTTCAAAAACGCCGGCGCCCTCGCCACCGACCCATCCGGGTTGATGCGAAACGTGCCAGCGCGCTTGCAATACTTCTTCTCGGGATCAGGACCGGGCACGTCTTTCCAGATCGTTCCCGTGATAGACCCGTCGTAATGTTCCGTGCTCGAGGTCTCCCAAAAGTAGCCGACTTCGCCGACTCGAAAACAATTTTGCGAACCGGTCTGAGCCAAACACGCTGCAATCCATCGATTCATTGTTTGCCCGACCGTTGCTGTACATGACCAACCCATGACTCACCTCCAAGTTAGAAACCATGCGCCCAATAGCCCTCGCTCTCGACGTACAGCTCGTCTTTCCAGCGATAGCGCTTGTCGACAATGGCGCCCATGAACGTCATCGCCTCGGCCGCAAGATCCGCCAGCTCCGGTTTGTGGCTCGGAACCTTGGCCCTTACTCGGCCCTTCCAATGATCGTCCAAAAACTCGATCTCGAGAAACGCCACCTTGCCCGAGAACGCCGCCCGCAACAGCTCGGCTCGCTCCTCAGTCAGCAGCTTGGTTGGCACCACCAACGTAATGCTCTCACCATCCTCGGCCACAACCATCACTTCACGTGTTTCATACATGACGTTATCCCCTGCAGAACCCGATGAGCCGCTTTGGCTTCGGGGGGTCCAAGTAAACCGGAACGACCACGACCTTAACCCCATCTTCAGTCTCGGCCAGCTCGCCGTTCACGGGAACACCCTTGTGGAGATTCCAAGCTTCCGACCACAGCGCCCTCAGCACCGCCGCTTCCTCTTTCTTTATCGGTCTCGTTTCCATGGCTCTCATCTCCCTTACATGATTAAGTATATACCTATTCAGAAACGAGTCAACATTTTTTCGATTATTTTTGTATATACTTATTCAAGACTTACGGGCGATGTCTCGGCACTTTTGGCAAAGACCGATTTTCACGCACGTGTGTACGTACTCGCGCGTGCGCGAAAGACCACATAGGAAGGTGGGCTCACTGCCTCGAGCTAGGTGAATAACACCCGACCAATCTCGCCGGCGCCATTTCTGGAAGTAGGGCTCGCTTCTGGAATCCGAGCTAGGCTGAGAAGTCATCTTCGGTCAACAGTGTGTACGTGAACACATTGCCGAAAATAGAAGCGCTCTTGTGGCATAGATCCATGAGGAAATCGAAATGATACGGGTCCGCAAGCACCTGACAACCAGCACTCCACTTATTGACCTCGGTGCTCGCCGTCTTCGCGTTCGCACGGTGAATGTGGATGCCGTAGAAGCCGCGCTGCACTGTGTTCTCATCTGGCTCGAGCACGAGGTCACGGTCGGCGTCTCGATAGACAGGCAACTCCATGCATTGCACCAATGCCGAGTAGCGTTTATGCTCTCCGAGCTGAAAAGCTCCTCGATACTGACCAGGCTTCAAGAGCGCGGTACCATCGACGTTCATCGGATGTTGCCGCCAGTACAAACCAGGATCGGTCGTGCACGGAAATCGGAAGAAACACCAATCGCCCTCGCAGAGATACATCACCACAAAATGGTCATTGAACTTGTTGCTGTTGATGTCAGCACTGCGCACGCCGATGAGGTTGA
>CAYTDU010000868.1:0-2741 GCA_964436395.1 uncultured Gemmatimonadaceae bacterium
GCTCAGCAGCAGCACCCAGGAGGACACCGTCCGGCACTCGGGCAAGATGAACCCGATGCCGAGCCACCCCTGGAACTGGTCAGGACCGTCACCGATTCGAACGTCCGGACTACGTTGCTGGACGCACACGATGTACATGTGGGGCTCAGGCCTTCAGAGTAGGCGGATATTGACGCTCTTATCTCAAACGCCTCGCCACAGTCTTCGCAAACGTAATCGTAAGTTGGCACGGTCTTTCTCGTAGGGTTGCAGGTGCTACATGAAACCTAGTCGCCATTGAGCGGGTTTTCACAGTTGTGTATGTCTGCCGCAAATCAAACGCTTTTTCCCTCGGCTAGTTGCCAACTATTCCATGCGCAATCCTGGGCCACCATTCTGCGAACGCGAAACTGTCTGGGTTTCGGTGACAACCTCGGCAAGTCTGTTCGTTCGGGGTACGCCCGCCAGCCGCGATGAACGCGTCGTGGTTTCCCATCACATCGGACGCCATATACAGCGATCCCGGTCCGTGGCAGCTCTCGCACCCGACACCCTCGCTCCTTTCGAAACCAGCGGCAAACAGCGCGTCCGGATCCTGCGCGGCAGTGACATGGCAGAGCAGGCAGCGATCGTCGGTGCGAGGGTTCTCCATGTCTTGGAAGTGGGGGCGAAAACTTGCCAAATCGAGCGACCATTGAGTCGCGAGTCGCCAGTAGGCGGCGCCATGCCTGCTGCTGACCCACGGGACGTATTGATTCCCATGCTCTTGCAGTATGTGGCAATCTCTACACGCCTGCGATCCTACGTACGTCGGCTGGTTACGCTTGCGGCCACGTACGGCCAGACGCAGAAAGTGCACCTCGATCTCATCGACCACACCCGCGCTATTTCGAGAGAACGCAACACTCCATGGCTCCGACCTGCAATAGAACGAATCAGGCCCGGTTGCGTAGAGCTCGTCCGGCCCGAAGTCTTGGAGCATTAGCGTGCCGTCTTCAACCCAAACCTTGAAGTGGAAGTTTTCGTCGACGTCGAAAAGCCCTTGATAGGCGTACAGGGTTTCCGCTTCTGTTTGGATCTCACTCGGTCGTTCGAACCGGAAATCGGCCGGCACCATCCCATCGCCGTCTTGCAGGTTGGGATCGGCACCTGCGTTCAGCAGCAGTTCTACGAGATCCGGCTGCCCGGCCCGGTAGGCAACGTGAAGCGGCGACCAGCCCTCATTGGTTACCGCATGAAGATCGGCTCCTGCATTTATCAGTACCCGCGCGACTTGGACGCAGCCGCGCCGTGCGGCGACATGTAGGGGCGAACGCCCCCATTGGTTTTGGTGGGCTATGTCGCCACCGCCGTCGATCAACCTCTGCATCATGTCGGGCCGATCGTAGTGAGCCACCCGGTGCATCACAGTGCCCCCATCAGCACCGATGCGCGTAACCGGAGCCCCTTTGTCGAGCAGCTGCTGGAATATGTGCCAGTGTTTTCGCGTTGCCGCCCAGTCGAGTGCCGTCATACCCAAAGCGTCGACCGCCTGAGCAAGAGAGGAGTCTTCGTCCAAAGCTCTGCGAACGGCGTTTTCATCACCGCGTCTGGCGGCAGCTACAAATTCACCGTCTCTGTCGTTGTTTTGAGCACCCGGCATCGAGGTCCGGTCGCCAACCGACCATCCAGCTATCACGATGATTGTTGCGAAACCAATGATTCCAAATGAGTTCGCCATGTCATCCTTCTCCTACCGGCAGTCTGCGATAGAACCGTCCATTAGGACGTCTACTGGTGACTGTCCTGTCAGATGTGACCACGGAGGTTGTACCTTTAGTGTGCTCATATGATCCCGGTCTTTCCGGACTGCAACGTTAGCAGCTTTCCTTTATATTAAGTACCCGAATCTATGAATATGCTGGCGGCGGAATCGACTCCTCCAACTTTCGAACAACGTCGCCTCTCAACTCTATATAGAATCAACAAGGAGGCTGCACTATGCGCAGCGCACGACTATTGCCGTTGGTCTCATTTGTTTTGCTGGTGGTTGGTGCGTGTGGGGGAGGAGAAGCGGACGCCGATTCTGAGCGCGATCTGAATCTACCTCCAGCAGAATCGATTGCCACTTTGGGCGACACGGCGCTTGGGGATGCAGATCTTCAGGCAGATGAGCCGCCACCGCCACCGGCGAGACCAGTTCCGCCGCCTGCACTTGACCAAGGTACCACCATCATGTTGGCCGCTGCGGACTCTATCGAGCTGAACGACGACATGGTGGGCCAGAACATCTTTGCCACGGCATTGGAAGGGCTTTATGACACACGGGGCAGAGAGGTTATTCCTGCTGGTGCCGTGTTCCAGGGTGTGTTGGAAAAAACCGAGGTGACCGACAGCACGGGCACTACCGAAGTAATGCTCCTCACGTTCCAGCAGGTCGGCATCTTGGGTACCAACTACGCGCTAGACGCTCGTACCGACAGTGTGGGAGTGAGAACTGCAGCAGGCGATGTTGGCTTGGACGAAGCTGCCAAGGTCGGCGCCGGCGCAGCCGTGGGTGCGATTGCCGGTCGGTTGCTCGGTGGGAACCGGACCGGCACGCTGGTTGGCGCAGCTGTCGGAACTGCTGCCGGTGTTGGCATCGCCGCGGCTACGCGGGGTCAGAAGGTCCTGCTCGATGCGGGAGCACCGATTCGGATAGTGCTGACGGCGCCATTTACTCGCTCGGATTGAGACTCTTCTCAACAAGTAATGCGTAAAGTCAGGGGGGCGTTTGCCCCCCT
>CAYTDU010000869.1:0-2728 GCA_964436395.1 uncultured Gemmatimonadaceae bacterium
GGTGATTGTCTTGAACAGGAAGATTGGGACGAGTTCGGCTACAATGAGTTCTCGGTTGAACTGACCCTAGACGGGATGACAATCACCAAGGTTGAGCGGATCGGTCATTGTCATATGTGCGGCGGACAAGGGGTAGACACGACATTGTCGGACTATCCGCGTCGCTGTCTCGAAAAAGAGGCCGAGGAAGAGTTGTCGAGATTGGTTGTGCCTTCCCGCTCAGCGAAGCGAAAGAAAAAGAAGCGTTAGAACGAGTGCGATATGAGCGACAGCAAGCCCAGGTACGACATCATCGGCGACATTCACGGCCACGCCAGCGAATTGATCCAGTTGCTCGAACTGCTTGACTACGACCGGCGTCGCGGCCACTATTCACACCCCGATCGAAAGGTCGTATTCCTTGGCGACTTCATAGATCGCGGCCCACAGATACGCGAAGTACTAGGAATCGTTCGGCCGATGCTTGATAACGAAGCAGCCGTGTCCGTCATGGGAAACCACGAGTTCAACGCCATAGCATATCACACCAGGAACGCGGACAAGCCGCAGGATTTCCTTCGGCCGCACTCGCAGAAGAATGTCAAGCAGCACGCTAGAACGACGCAGCAGGTGCCTCCTAGCGAGTTGTACGAGCATATCGATTGGTTTAGGACGCTACCTTTGTCACTCGACCTCGGTGGCCTGCGTGCAATGCATGCATGCTGGGACGAGGGACAGATAAATGTGATCAAAGAGGAACGAGCCAAGCGTGGTGGAATAACGGACGAATTCATGGCCGACGCAATGGATTCCGACAACGACCTGTTTGATGCGATCGAAGACGTGGCAAAAGGAAAGGAAGTTAAGCTGCCTGACGGACAAACGTTTTTCGATAAGGATGGAAATGAGCGAAGTGAGATCCGAATCAAATGGTACGAGTCGCCGGAAAATGGAAACCTGGCGAACTACGCGCTGCCGGCGGTAGACGCTATCTCGAATGACTTAGACTTGGGCAACGACGCCGGGCTGCCGGAACCGTACCCGCCGGATGCCCCACCGGTATTCTTTGGTCACTACTGGTTGAAAGACGAGACGCCGGGGCGGTTGGCGAGTAACGTGGCATGCCTGGACTACAGCGTGGCAAAGAAGGGCGGCAAGCTGTGCGCGTATCGCTAGGACGGTGAGCAGGAATTGGCGGATGATAAGTTTGTTTGGGTGGAACGTGGATGATATTGTCATCGGGTACCCATGGACCAGTACGATCCAGAAGACGGCGGTGAGGATCTGGGCGATGCAACCCAGTGCTTCAACTGCGGCATCGTACTGAGTACGCGGTGGATTAGCTGGGACGAGGATGAAGAATGCCATATTCTCTCGTGCCCGGAATGCGGCGAGGAGCGGGTGGTAGTGATATGATGGCGACGCGACCGCGACAGAAACTCGGCGATAAACCGACGTCAACGAGACACCCCTGATGGAAGCGGCGGCGTTGTCCAGAATGGTCGACGCCAAGCTTCGTTCCCTTTGCAGGTTACTCTAGGCCCTGACAGACTCATTGCTTGTTCAGCGTCGGCGGTATGTTTGCGGCAGAAATCGTGCGAAAACAACCAATATAGAGGTACTACCATGAGAAGATTCACGCTAGACCCTGGTCGCTGGTACGCTATGATGTTGCTAGGTGATGAATTTGACGCAACCGCTATGTGTTCTCTGGCACCTTCGCCCGTCCGCGTAGAGACAATTACGCCGCTGAAGACAGGGCAGGGACAGTTCGAACTAGCCTTCCTGCATGCCAATTGTCCCGAAGGGGCGCAAGATAGGATGTACAGGTTGCGAACCATCCATCGCGGTCAGGCAGGGCTACTCGTTCAGTCCGAAGATCATGATCCCACGAGGTTCTTCTACATCGCCGAACTCACGACGGGGTGGTTGCAGCACAACTTCCCGACCTTCGATTTGGAGGGAGCCTCGCCACAGATCGCTCTAGATCGTGCCTTCGATAAGAGTGACAACGAAGTCAAGGGACCACTAGGTTCCTCCATGAACAGATTAGAGGTAGATCCGACGAGAAAGGCTTGCCACTGGGCCACTGATGAATACTGGATTGAAGCGAGCGAGCGCTGGCAAGCTGTTCGCTCGCAAGGGACGGTAAAATTGAACGTTCGGGCTATCGAAGAAGTGGTGTTCAACGGCGACGGGCCAGCATACAAATTGATGGAGGCGATGGTATCAGTATGGGAGAGAGAGGGCTGGGAAGGGTATCGCGGGGCCCCTCGTGTCCTTCTCGCAACTCTTGCTCGTCTTGCGGAACTAGAGAACCAAAAGGGAAGGTAATCGTGGCCGAAGTGAACTGCATCTATGATTTTAGCAGCGGCATCGACATTGAGCCGAATGTCTTTCACGCCGAGAAATACGCTCTATTGGCCCAGTGTCTGCGTGATGAACCGAAAGTAGGCGACGAAGATGTCGGCCGAGTATACACGCCGTCCTACGTCGAAGATGTACCGCTGGCCCGAATGAGTCCGGCGGCACCAAGCCCCTTATCGCCGAGAAAGGCAACGTCGAAGCCGTTGCCGCAATAGCCGGGGTTTCGGTCGAGGAATTGCGGAAGGTTGTTGGGTGAGTGGGCCAACGCTATAGGCTGCGGTATTCGACGCCGACGATCGATGCGGCGATGCAGATGGCAGCCGACAAGAAACGAAAACGCCCCCAACCGAGAAGTTCGATTGGGGGCGTCTCTTGGACCGAT
>CAYTDU010000870.1:0-2723 GCA_964436395.1 uncultured Gemmatimonadaceae bacterium
TGGTAGGATTGGTGTTACGCAGCGTTCTACGCATGGTGCTGCTGGGATCGCTGATTGGTCTGGGTGGAGCGTTCGCACTCTCTAGGCTCTTGAGGAGCGCACTGTACGGTGTGTCACCCACCGATCCCGCCGCCTTCGGCGCAGCGGCGGCCGTTCTCATAGTCACCGCTCTGCTAGCCTCATTCTTCCCTGCATCCATGGCCTCAAGGACGGATGCCGTAAAGGTTCTGCGTTCCAACTGACTGCGCGATTTCCTTTCAGCCCTTTGACACCTATAGTGACTGTCACTATACTACTAGTGTGACGATCAATCTAGCGGCTAGATTGGTGCATCCACTGTCATAGATGTAGTGAGGAAATCAAAGTGAGAAATGGCCGATCGATGTTAGGTGTAGTGGCGAAAGCTACGTTCTGTTGTGTCTGCGCGGTTGTGGTGGTGTCCTGTGGGGAAGAGACATCGGTAGATCCGCCACCGCCAACAGAGCCAACAATTTCCGAGCAAGTCGACCACATACTGAGCGATACGCTGCAGTCATATGGCGGTAAAGGCGTTTCGGCTGCCATTCTGATGCCGGATTCGGAGCGTTACGTTGCAGCGAGCGGGTTTTCGCACGACAACATAGCCATCACACCGCAAATGCTGTTCAGCGCAAGCAGCGTCACAAAGACTTATGTGGCTGCGCTGGCACTCCAACTGGCAGAAAGCGGAGATCTCAATCTCCAAGATTCTCTTCACCAGTGGCTGGACAACTATCAACACGTTGACAGCAACATCACGGTCCGACAGCTGCTCAATCACACGAGCGGCGTGTTTGACTTTGTCCAATATCCCGATGCATGGGCGACGATTCTTCACGACCCGTCGCGTGTATGGGTACCGGAGGAGATCATCGGCAGCTTCGTGAGCGAACCCTACTCGGCTCCGGGAGCTGAGTTACACTACTCAAACACGGGCTACCTATTGATCGGTATGGTTATCGAAGCCGTGACCGGTACCACTGTGTCGAGCGAACTGAGGTCGCGGTTTTGGGAACCGCTGGGCTTGACCAACACGTATTTCGAGGTGGAAGAAACGGTGACGGGCACTTTGGCGCACGCTTGGATCACAGCAGGCGGGGGTTCTCTGATTGACTTTTCTACTGTTCCAAGAACGGCCGCTTACTCCGCTTCCTGGACGGCGGGCGCGGTCTTCACGACGGCAGAAGATTTGGCGGAGTGGGGCCGGGCGCTGTACGGAGGTGGGGTACTGGCAGATACGATGCGCGCAGAAATGCTGTCAGATCCCGGAACCGGTATGGGGCTGGGGACCGATCTACTACTCGGCCCAGAGTTCGGCAGCGGAGAAGGGGTCGTTGGCCTTGTAGGCTCGGGGCTTGGATACATGGCTGCCCTCGCTTACATGCGGGATTCCAATGTTAGCATCGCGGTGATGATGAATGACAACAGCCTCGATTGTCTGTTGTCCATGACATCTGCACTGGTGGCTGCAGTGACAGAGCATCTCCTTTGACGGCCGCCCCTCACTCCGCTCGCAGTGCATCCATCGGATCCACCGACGCAGCTCTGCGCGCAGGAACGTAGCTGGCCAAGAGAGCGATACCTACCAGGCCCACCGCCACCGATCCGTATGTGAGTGGGTCCGCGGGGCTGACTCCGTACAGGATAGCGGTCATCAGTCGCGTCAACCCGTAGGCCGTGCCCAGCCCAATCACCACTCCGATTCCCGCCAGAACCAATCCCTGTTTCAGAACCATCCAGACGACCTTCTGGTCTCCGGCACCAAGAGCAATGCGTACCCCCAGCTCCCGAGTACGCTGGGTCACCACGTAGGAGATGACGCCGTATATGCCGATCGTACCCAGAAGCAGCGCCACGGCCGCGGCGATCCCCAGCATCACGAGGGTAAACGAGGTGCGCGCCATGGACCCACTCAAGATCGAATCCAGGATTCGCACGCTCGTAAAGGGGAGATTGGCGTTCACCGAAGAGACGGCCATCCGTAAGTCCTGGACGAAGTCGGGCATACCAACTCGGGAGCTGCGGATTACGAACGTGTGGGTTCTCGGTACGAACGGGGCGTCTCCTCTGCTTTCGGGCCAAAAGCGCTCGAGGACCATGGGCCAATAGACTGTCGGTACCGTGGCTTGTGATACTCCATCGTCCCGCACGTTTCCAACCACACCGACTATCTCGAACCAGTGCCCCGGAGTAGTGCCGGTTCCTATTCGCCTGCCGACAGCCTCGGAAGGACTGCTCCAGTACTCCCTGGCGAAATCCTCCGTCACCATTATCACCTCGGACCGGTTATGCACGTCGGCCCAGGTGAAGGAACGACCGGACACCACCGGGTTGCGCATCGTTTCCCAGTATCCGGGGCCGGTCCATTTGAAGCGTCGAACCGGGGGCACCTGACCCTCGGGCAGTGGGAAATCTTCCACCCATATGGGGTCGTATCCGCCAGCGCCATCCATCGTGATCGATGTGGAGAGACCGACCGAATTAACCTCGGCAACATCCTCGAACCGACGCGCAATCTGCTCGAAAGCCACTGCTGTCTCCCATGGGTCCTCAATCTGTGAGCTGGGAATCGTGAGTCGCACAGCAAGGACCTCTTCAGCAGCCTGAAATCCGGGATTCACTTCTCTCAAAGCCTGAAAGCTCCGGATCATGAGTCCAGATCCCACTAGGAGGACCAGGGCCAGGGCCATCTGACCCGTGGTGGC
>CAYTDU010000871.1:0-2718 GCA_964436395.1 uncultured Gemmatimonadaceae bacterium
CTCCGTTTTCAGAGGTCGAGGCGGAAGACACCATTACCGTGGTTCTTCCAGGCGACGCCTTCCCAACACTCGACGACGATAGCGCTGTTGCGGTTGGCATTGCCATGAGGTCGGCGAATCCTGCCTTTGTCGATTTCAGGACCGTCAACACGTTGCCGAACCCAGTGTGGATTACGAGGTACGCTCAAGTCGATTCGGCCGACGGCCAGGCTGCCGCGCGGACGGATGAGACATTTGGTGTGTTCGATACTTTCGTCTTTCCGGATATTCCGGCGGCGGGCGCGACTTCTCTTGGAGTCGGCGGCTCTCCTTCGGCGCGCGCTTTCCTCAGAGTCGACCTTCCCTCGGTTGTGATCGACTCCTCCAGCGTGATACGGGCGACATTGCTATTGGTCCCAACTGAGCCGGTCGTTGGAGCTCCTGGGGATACTATTCGCATCTTGGCGGAGGGCCTCGCGGCTGACATCGGCCCGAAGTCACCGATTCTGCAGGTGACCGGCGACTCGATCGGGGCCTACAGCGGGCTCACGAACACAGGTAGCACCGACACTCTTCGAATTGACGTCACACATGTGATTGAGCCCTGGAAGGACAATCCTGATCTCGTCAGGACTTTCATGCTCAGGTCGGTAAGGGAGGGAAGAACGTTCGGCGAATTTCGTTTCAACTCTAGCACCAGTGCAATAGGCACCCCGGCCTTGCATGTGACATTCATTCCTCCAGTCGCAATAGGAAACTGACCGTGCGTGCCTTGCTCCTGATCGTGGTGACCCTGCTCGTTACTGGCCCGCAGCCCCTGCTGGGCCAGAATTCGATATTCGGAGTTCACGGCATTGGCTTTCCCGGTCGGTCGTTGAGCGCCCGAGCGAGGGCGCTAGGTGGAGGGGCGGGGATGTTCGATGCACGGTCCGCACTCAATCCGGCTTCGGTAGCGGCTCTTGGCAATTTGGTCGTGACAGCGAGTTCAGGTACTTCGCTCAGGAACGTCAGTGCGTTGGATTCGGTGGCGGATGGCCTTTCCGAGACCAGATTCCCTTATGCACTAATGGGTACCAGGGTCAGGTACACGCCGCTATCGGTTGCATTGAGTTATTCCAGTTACGCCGAGCGAACATACGATCAAGCCACCGTAGACTCCGTGACAATCCGAGGTGAGCGGATCCAGGTGATCGATCGAATTGCGTCGAGCGGTGCCGTGGCAGACATAAGGGCCGCTGTTGGGTGGCGCGTCCTGCCGCGCCTGAACATCGGTGGGGCGATACATATCATGAGCGGCTCGGTTCAGAAGCTTGCACGGCGGACTTTTGTCGATACCGACGACTACTACGGCATGAATCAAGAAAACAAGGTTCGCCTTTCTGGACTTGGGGTTTCTGCTGGAGTGACTTTCGCTCCGATTCCCGAGGTTGGCGTCGCAGCATCTTACAGATCTGATTCCGAATTGAAGTCGATGATATCGGACGTGGATGCGGGTACGGTGGACTTGCCGGTTTCTTACTCGGGGGGACTTTTCCTCCAGCCACATCCTTCCATCAGGTTGGCCACATCGGTTGAGCGAAAGCTGTGGTCTTCAGCGGGTGCGGATCTCGAAGCAGTCGGCGGCGCAAACGCCTTCGACACATGGACCGTCGGCTCGGGATTGGAGTTGGGTGGTGGATCGGGTGTCCCACTTCGGGTGGGCGTGAGGTACTCGCAACTGCCGTTCAGTCCCTCCGACGAGCAAGCTCGGGAGTTGGGCTATTCTGCCGGTACCGCCATGAGGTTCGCCCGCGGCCGCGCCACGCTAGAGGCATCGGTCGAACGGATTTTACGTGACGGCGCAGGGGCGGAGGAGCGTGCGTGGTACTTCATGTTCGCGCTCACCGTCATGCCGTGATTCGAGTATACATCCACACTTTCGGCTGTAAGGCAAACCAGTACGACTCCGAAGTCCTCAGGCAGGCGCTCGAGGCCGCAGGTGCAGTTGTCGTGGACGATCCTGCGGCAGCCGATTCAGCAATAGTCAACTCCTGTACGGTCACGCACGTGAGTGAAGCAAAGATGCGGGGCTTCATCAGGAGGATCTCCCGGAAAAATCCGTCCCTCGCGTCGCTCATGGTCGTCGGTTGTTCAGCCACATTGGATGACGGAGCGATAGCAAGTATCCAAGGTGTCACGTCAGTCATTGCAGGCATTGATCCCGGGCCGGTGTTGCAGGCGTTGGGTCTTCCGTCGCGCGGTGCGGATCAGATCCTCCGCGACTTTCGGCGTGGGTCCCGCGCTTGGTTGAAAATCCAGGACGGATGTGACGAGCACTGTACATATTGCGCGACTCGTTTCGCTCGAGGCAGGAGTCGCTCGCGAAGCCCGGAAGAGATTTTGGAGGAGGCACAGGTGCTTGCTGGTACGCACGCTGAACTGGTGCTTACCGGTGTTCATATAGGCTGCTATGGGCAAGATCTAACTGGTCGACCTACCTTGAGCAGGTTGGTTATAGACCTAATCACTAAGATCCCGAACATCCGCTTCAGGTTGTCGTCGGTTGAAGCCACCCAACTCGATGAAACACTGATGGACCTGATGGTCTCCGCACCGGATCGACTCGCACCTCATGTGCATGCGCCACTGCAGTCGGGTAGCCAGCGCATTCTCAAGCTGATGGGACGTGTCTGGTATACGCCGGATGAGTACCGCGAGCGGTTGGAGAGGCTCGCGGCGCGCACGCAGTTTCTGGGCTTA
>CAYTDU010000872.1:0-2717 GCA_964436395.1 uncultured Gemmatimonadaceae bacterium
AGATATGCGGGCTAGGTAGCCAGGTGCTGCATTCTTATTCACGGTCTCTATGGACCAAAGGCCGCGGCCGGTACAAGACACCGGTCGCAGTCACCTGAACGCTGGTTGAGTCTGTCGTCTCCAGTTTTGTTTATGCCGCTGTCCTCCTTTGCTCCAATCGAAGTGGTTCATACTCGGTGTCGTTCAGCCAAATACTGTGCAGCATGCACGCAAGTCTGCGAGCTACGGCAACCACCGCTCGCTTCTTCGCATTCTTCCCGCCACGCTCAGCGAGGTTGAATCCCCAAATACGCAAGTCACGGTCGGGACCAAATGGTCCGAGGATATAGTGTGCCGAATTGACTAACAGGCGACGCAACATTGAATCACCACCCTTGGTGATACGGAGCTGCGGCGAATGGCCACCGGAGTCTCGACGCCTGGGGCACATCCCGAGGTGTCCACCCACGGAGCGACTGTTCGGGAAGCGAGATGGATCCTCGAGGGTCAATACGAAACAGAGCGATGTGATCGGCCCAACTCCTGCGATCTGTCGTAGCCGCTTCGTTTCCGGGTAACGCTCATTTGCCAACTGTTCGATACGGCGATCGGCGGCACGTATCTCACTGCTCAGCGTCTCGATCATACCGAGCATCGGTGCACGTTCTCCGAAATACCTGCGCAAAGCAGCCTGGGTTGTGCGCAGTCGTCCGTCATCAACAACTGTTCCATCCGAATCAACCAAACAGAACTCGCTGTAGCGGTCGCCAAGATCTATTCCAACTGTCATTCTTGCGGAAATCTCTTGTCTGGTATCTGACATGGGGCCACCCTCTCGGTCATGGACTTCGAGTCCGTTAAACACATTGGGAGACTATTTCATGGTAAGCTCGCAACCAGAGGTTGGCCCTTCTCATCTCATTCTTATTTGCAGGGTAGTTGGGCAGCGCACCGGTGCGCGATGATAATGGCGCTTGCCGGTATTAACGCCGCGCGTTACGTTTAATTCATGATCAAGAGCTTTCGTGATCGCGACACCGAGCGGTTGTTCCACCGCGAGCACATTCGCCGATTGCCACCGCGACTTCTTCGAGGTGCTCTTAAGAAGCTGCTGATACTGGATGCAGCCGAACTGCTGAAAGACCTGAGACTACCGCCAGGAAACAGGCTTGAGAAGCTCAAAGGAGATCGCGCTGGCCAACACAGCATTCGAATCAATGATCAATGGTGCATCTGCTTTCGATGGCGAAACGGTGACGCATACGACGTTGAGATAGCGGACTATCACTAGGAGAGACAATGACACCCAAGAAGCTCCCCCCGGTTCACCCGGGTGAGGTTTTGATGGAGGAGTTCCTGGAGCCGATGGGCATCAGTCAATATCGGCTGGCCAAGGACATCAGTGTGCCGCCACGGCGGATCAACGAGATTGTCCACGGGCTTCGGCGAATCAGCGCGGACACCGCGTTGAGGCTAGCAGTCTACTTCGGAACATCTGAGCGTTTTTGGCTCAACTTGCAGACTCGCTACGACTTGGAAGTTGAGAAGGATCGGTTGGGTACCCGTCTTGATGAAGAGGTGCTGAGACGCGCTGGCTAACACTCAAATGAAGCTGTCAAACGCTGGAGGAACGATCGGCTTGTGCGCATGATGAAATCACTGAACTCAAATGGATCAAGAAGCTGGTTGGGAGGTCGTTCGCAGCTTGTTGGCAGAGTCGGTCTATGGTAGCGATGGTCAAGGACGGACTTCGTCCTCGCTGATTGCTGAGAGTTTTTGGCTTCGCAATCAGCCCCGACTGCTCGGGTAGCGAGTCAGCCCGGCGCATTTTAGTCTGCTTTGCAGTCTTCTTCGGCACCAGTTACCTCGCTTCGACTCCCGATCCGTTTGGACGTTCACAAGCTCTGTGTTCTCAAACTGCGAACCACGGTTCTATCAGAGACTCGGCACTCGGTCGGCCTGACGCCTCCTTTGGTTCAGCGAGAGGGCCTAGAGTTAGGCGAGTGCCTCGACTGACTGCTGATCGGGCCAACGACCCAGTGGAGACTTCCTCCCGCACCATCCTCCCGGATTCCGGAGTCTTGGCGGGATAACTCGACCCACGCCGCTGACTCTCGAGATCCGGTGCTAGAAAGCTTGTGTCGTCAGCTTCGTCGAATCGTACGTTTCTCCTCTCTTCCATAGACGTAGAACTATCGCTGCGATCTTGCGGGTGAGTGTCAACCGGGCCAGCTCCTCGCGCATGCCACCCGCGATTCTAACGTTGTGGAAATCCTGGAGCGGTCCAGGCAAAAACCGTGGCAGCTGTGCCTGCACCCTTCAGCACGTCCTTGAGCACACGGTTGTAGTTGCGATTGAGACCACGCGTCAGCGGTGAACGCTTCCGCCGCACCGGGCGCCCCGCGACGAACTCGTATTCGGCAGACTGCTTGGGGAGCTCGATGTCTCCATCGATCGTAACTACACTGTAATTATGTATCGCACAAGGAGCATCAATGAAAGCAAAGCTAGTCCGAATCGGCAACTCTCGTGGCATTCGACTTCCGAAGCCATTAATCGAAGAAGCAGGCTTGCGTGACGAAGTCGAACTTGAAGTGCGAAAGGGTGCCATCGTGATCTCACAGGCCGATGGCGTACGTTCCGGTTGGGAGGCAGCTGCAGAGTCAACTCACGAACATGGCGACGATGAGCTGCTCGACGCCAACGTGAATACTCGCTTTGACGACGAGGAATGGACG
>CAYTDU010000873.1:0-2710 GCA_964436395.1 uncultured Gemmatimonadaceae bacterium
AACAAAGTCAAACACGAATACCTGGGGAATATCACGGAGGCCGGTTATTGGCGTCTCTTCGTGCGTAGAGGCGTGCGGTGAGTTCGGCCCCGGTGATGGGGGAGGGAGCTCAAGGCGACGTCCCTCGCATTCTCGCTTTTTCCACAACCGGTATATCGGATTTGGGTGTCGACCTCGCAGGCAGCGCCCACATGGACTACTCCACTTCGGTAGTAGTCCTCCCCGTGCCATGTTCGTCTGGGATTAGACCGAGCTGGATAGTTCATGCGCTCGAAGCCGGGTTCGACGGGGTCTTTATCGCCGCTGACGGGACAGACTGCGCCTATGTGAACGACTGCACCGATCGCACGGGGAAAGTTGTCGCACGATCGCAGGATTTGATGGAAAACAGCGGGCACGACCCGAGGCGCTTGAGGATGGCTGCGATCTGCTCGGTGTGTGCTGAGTCGTTCGTGTCGCACGTTGAGAAATTCCAGGCGCAATTAACAACACTGAGTTCCTCCTGAGAGCAAATCCGATGGAATATGATCACCTAATTGTCGGTGGCGGTATCGCCGGAATGGAGTCAGCACTGACTCTGGGTGACATGGGGCACAAGGTGCTCCTGATCGAGAAAGACGCAAGCATCGGCGGGAAGATGGTCCTGCTGGGTAAGGTGTTTCCGACTCTCGACTGTGCAAGCTGCATCTCGACACCCAAGATGGCCGCAACGTCTCACCATCCTAACGTCACAGTACTCACCAATAGTGAGATCGAGAATATCGAGAAGAGGCAGGACGGCAGCTTTGGGGTGAAGTTCCGCCAAAATGCAACCTTCGTGGACTCAGCGGCCTGCACTGGATGCGGCGAATGTGAACACGCCTGCACGGTGGCGCTTCCCGATGAGTTCAACTTCGATATGGTGGCCCGCCGCGCAGCCAATATCCCGTATCCGCAAGCGGTACCCAAGAAGGCGAGGATTGATCTGCGCGGCTCATCACCCTGTTCTGGTGCGTGTCCTGCGGGAGTGAAGGCCCACGGTTACGTTTCCCTCGTGCGTAGTGGAAAATACGAGGAGGCGTTCCATCATCACATGGAGGATGCACCGCTTCCGGGTAGCCTCGCGCGGGCGTGTTATGCCCCTTGCGAGGAGGCTTGCACCCGTGGGGAACTAGAGGGCACTGTCTCGATCCGTCATATCAAGCGTTTCATGGTGGATCGCTACTATGAGGCGCACGCTGAGCCGGAATACGGCCCCCCAGAAGTCCGATTGGCCGAGAAGGTTGCCATCGTTGGCTCAGGTCCAGCCGGGCTCACGGCCGCGTACCATCTGACCAAAAAGGGTTACACGGCAACGATCTTCGAAGCGGCTCCAGAGGCGGGCGGAATGCTGAGGTATGCAATCCCGGCATATCGGTTGCCCAAAGATGTCGTCGATCGCGACATCAAGAACATCACAGCCCTCGGTGTGGAGATAAAGACAGGAACACACGTGGACTCTGTGCAGTCGCTGAAGGAGTCGGGATTCGACTCCGTGTTTCTGGCAGTCGGCACAGGAGACACCTGGGAGATGAAGGTCCCAGGCGAGGAACTCGACGGTGTAGTGGACTGTATGGAGTTCCTGCGTAAGGCCAACTCGGGGCAGCTCTCCGACCTCAGTGGTAAGACCGTCGTGGTGATTGGGGGGGGTAACTCCGCCATTGACCCTGCCCGCGTTGCAATCCGTTTGGGCGCGGCGAAGGTCATAATCATGTACCGGCGGAGTCGCACTGAGATGCCAGCGCATGACTGGGAAGTGCAGGGAGCCTTGGAGGAAGGTGTGGAACTCCAGGTCCTCCAGAATCCCACACGGTTTATGGGAGACAACGGGAGTTTGTCGCAGCTCGAATACCTGTCCATGAAGTTGGGCGAGCCGGATGACAGTGGCCGGCGGCGGCCGATTCCAATCGATGGATCTGAGGCAACCATGGACGTGGACATGGTTGTGCTGGCTATAGGGCTCCGGCCCGAAACCACGCCTTTCAAGAGTGTACTCGACACCAATCGAGATGAGACTCTCAAAGTCAACACCGAGACTCTCCAGACATCTATTTCCGGAGTGTTCGCTGGTGGAGATGTGGTAAGTGGTCCTGCATCGATCGTTGAGGCAATCGGCCAAGGCAAGCGCGCCGCCTTCTACATCGATCGTTATTTGCGTGGTGAATCGCTCGCCGGCGTCACCTTTGACAATCGGTTACCAATTGTAGACAAAGCAGAGGTCTTCGCCCGCGAGAGGATATCGAAACGGGATCGGATCCTCATTGCGGAACTCCCGGTAGACGAGCGCGTAACGAGCTTTGCGGAAATAGAGGGCACGCTGAGTGAAGAGGAGGCTCGTGCCAACGCAAACCGCTGCCTCGATTGCGCGGGCTGCTCTGAGTGTCACGAATGCATCAATGTTTGTCCGGCCAATGCCATCAACTTCGACCAGCGCACAGAGCAGCATAGCGCCGAGGTGAAGTCGGTTATTTTGTCCACCGGCTTCAAGCTATTTGAGCCGCACGGCAAGCCGGAGTATGGCTACGGCCGATTCCCCAATGTGATCACGGCGATGCAGATGGATCGCCTTCTCGCCCCAACAAAACCATTCAATCACACACTACGACCCTCCGACGGCAAGCTGCCTGACAACATCGCGTTCGTGCTCTGCACTGGGTCGCGCGACTGCAGCGTCAACAACCCGCTCTGTTCC
>CAYTDU010000874.1:0-2707 GCA_964436395.1 uncultured Gemmatimonadaceae bacterium
TGGCCGCGATGAGGAAGATCCTGGCGCCGTGTCGAGCAAGCTCGTCAATGAGCGTGCATACTGGAGTACGCCTCGGAATGGTCTTGGGGCTCTATGGGCCGCAGAGAGCAGGCTTTCGCCCTCGATCCACTTCACCACCCTGTATGCCCACTTGTCCCTATATCCAGCCGAGTAGATTGCGCGAAGTGAGGCATGATCGAGGCATGCCAATAACTCGGTCTCACGTTCGAACCAGCGGCGGTTCCGTATATTCTCGGGTTGAAGGTGAACTCGGAGCGCGACTTCCCGTTTCAGCACCGAATCTCGGACGACGAACAGGGCACGCGCAGCCGATGCTGCGACCAAACGCTGCACCTCGAATAGATCCTTGAAAACTTCCTGGACCTGTTTGAGGAGGTCGGCTTCGTCAATATGTGGCGAAGTGGTTCTAGTCTGAGCACGGTGCGATTGTGACATCGGGGTGAATAATAACGACAGGGTAAAGCGGGAGGAGAGGGACAGGAAGCCCGTTGCTTGTTAGGAATCGGCTTTTTCCCTAACTTTGCGTTTCATGGCGTACATCCGCATATACGACGAGATCGCTTCGGAGGAACTCGAGTTCGAGAACGACGAAGTTCGGTTCGGGCGCGATCCGGCTTCTGAGTACGTCCCTACCGGCGAAGCGCGAAAAGTTGTTTCCGCAAATCACGCTCGGGCGTTTTTCAGCGAAAACGCATGGTTCATTGAGGACTTGGGCAGTAGGAACGGTACTTACCTGGATGGTGCTCAGTTGAAGCCGCGTGAACCCGCAAGACTCTCGAGGGGTTCAAAGCTCAGGTTGGGAACTTCAGGTCCTGCCTTTCGGATTGATGCTGTCGCCGAGCTGCGCGTGTCGCAGACCATCGACGATCCTATCCCTTCGGTGTCGACGAGTGCACCGACTGCGCCAATGGATGCCATTGTGCAGCCGCAGCCTTCTGAACCCCGAGCACCTCACATAGTGCTGCTGCACGAAAAGAGCGGCACCCGCTACGAGGCCACTGGCTGTCGGATCCGACTCGGTCGAGGCAGGGAGTGTGAGTTGCGGCCGGTCGGCCCGGGTGACACATCAATATCTCGAGTGCATGCACAGATTGAGATTAAAGACGACGGCTCGGTGATTGTACGAGACGCCGGGAGCCGCAATGGAACGCTGATCAACGGGCAACTCATTGATGATGAGGCCCCGTTTGCCCTGGGTGCCCGCCTTGCTTTAGGACCGGCCGGTCCCGTGTTGTACTTCGCCGAACTGGACGGTGTCGCGGCTCCCGAGCAATCTTCCCCAGTATCCCCAGAACCTATCGCTGCTGTGGCGGCAAAGGCTCGTACACCTAAACCCACACTGAGGTCACCGCGAAGGAGTTTTGGGGGTAAAGGCGCCACTATCTTCTTCAAAGACATGTTCGAGGAATCCACACGCAAGAGCAAATCGCGATTGCGTTGGGTAATCTGGGTGTTCGTGGTATTGCTGGTTTGTGCGGTGGGTGGCGTGTATTGGTTGAGTGAGATTAGGGTCCGCAGAACTGAAGTGCAACTCGAGGAGCAAGCACGCCTTATCGAAGTGCAGCAGGCTCGTGCCGACTCGCTCATGCTCTCAGCCAGAGCTGAGGTCGATCGGCTGGGCGAAGAGCTCGTTCGTGCCCGCGAAGGTGCAGCGCCAGCCGCTGTTCTGGACAGTTTGCGCCAAGCCCTTGCTGATGCAGGTGCTAGAACGGACGCGCTGGAAGAGGCGCTCGTCACCGCGCAACAATCCCTGGACCGTGAACTCGCCATGGGGGACTCCCTGAGGCGCCAGGCACAGGTCGACCTTGCTCGTGTCAGGGCCGAGTTGGGCCGCGCCCAAGGCGGAGGCCAAGCCAGTGCCAGCATGGATAGCCTGATCGAGGCCGTTCGTGCAGCCGAGGAACGTGCCGACGCAATCGAGGCCCAGATGCGAGCCATTCGCGGCGTTGATCTTGCCTCGATCTCGCAGACCAGTCAGGGCGCTATTGGATTGGTTACTGCGTTCTCTCCATCAGGCATCTTCGACGGATCTGGTTTCATGATAGCAGAGTCCGGATATTTCATCACGAACCGCCATGTCGTTATGCCCGATGGAGCTTCTGGAGACTCGATTTTCATAACTATGGCCGATCAGAGTCGGCCGCAACGGGCCGTGATCGCGAACGTGGCTGATCGGTACGGTCCCGACTTGGCGGTGCTACTCGTGGATCGCTATAACGGTCCACATATTCGCCAAATCGACTGGAGTGGGACCCGGATGCGCCAGGGTGAACCGGCTGCGCTCATAGGATTTCCGGCTGGTATGGTGGCGGCGATGGATGCAAACCTTACGGGCACGGTGAAAACATCCATGAGTGCCGGAATATTCAGCAAGGTCGAAACCGAGCGCGTTCAATTCGATGGATTCACGGTCTCAGGCTCGAGCGGCAGTCCGATCTTCAACGCGAGCGGTGAAGTAGTAGCAGTTCACCGATCAGGACTCAGAGAAGCAGCCGGATTGGGATTCGGCGTGCCAATCAACAAGCTGATCCCACTGCTGCCTGCGCATGTGAGGGCTGAACTGGGGATTAGATAAGGGCGGTACCGCACCCAACCCAGCCCAGCATGGCGGTACCCACCGTCACCCCACCACACCTTTCTATTACCCACAAGTCTATGTGATACTAGCTTCGCGATTCGATTTTGA
>CAYTDU010000875.1:0-2703 GCA_964436395.1 uncultured Gemmatimonadaceae bacterium
CAGGCGATGAACGAATCGTCGTCCGGCGTCACATCTCTGTAAAGGAATAGCTGCGAGCGCCGTCTAACACGGGCATGAAGCTGGCATGCGCGGTAGGAGCAGTTGATATGTGCGCACAGCGAGGTCGCAGATGACCGAACGATTCTCGCAGCTGGAAAGTGAGCGCACGCAGCTTATGCCCAGGGTCGTTAGACTGCAGCTGACCACAACCATCCTTTCGGTCTTTGCAGCGTGCCATAGCGGTGATTCACCAACGTGGTTTGGAGCTATTGACACTCTTCCCTCCGGAGTTGTCCACGTTTTCAATCCCGAGCAGGGGCTATGGGGCGACCGATCCGAATGGCGGTTCGGTGAGATAGCTGGGGTCGGCTCGCGCGTTGACTCAGGTCCGGCGGTATTCGGCCGGGTAACCGATTTGGGGGTGGATACTGTGGGTCGTGTTTATGTCTTCGATCACCAAGCACAGGACGTTCGGGTTTTCGATGGTGATGGTTCGTTCATCAGGACGATTGGGCGGCCGGGACACGGACCTGGTGAGTTTGTGGCCAACGGAATCGAGATTGATCCTTCAAATCGTCTGTGGGTCTTCAATCAGGGTAACATGCGGTACAGCGTGTTTGACAGCAGTGGAAACCTCTTGATGGAACCGCGACGACTTATCGGGACTATCCGCTGGGCCACATGGATCAGCGTGTTCACTCGCGACGGTACCTTGTACGACCTAGCGTACTCCCGCACGCCGACAGGTATGTCTGGCGGCATTGCTCGTTATGACACAGTTGCGCAGCAGTTGGTCGATACGCTGCCCGTCCCCGAACATCCGAAGGGTACCAAGCTCTTTGCCGGCACCCGTACACTTACTGCTGGCGGCTGGTGGCAAGGCGAAAAGCACACGTATCGGGTATGTCACATCGACTTTTCGGGTGACACGTTGCGAATCATAGAACGTCCACAAGACGCGGCTCGTCTTTCAGGGGCGGAACGCGATTCGGCTGAACGGTACGAGAGGGATCTGAATCGGCGTACCCAACAGGGCGAGATCGACCTGGAAACGGAGATGGAACCGCTCTTTGAGACTCTCATGGTGGACGACCGGAGCCACTTGTGGGTCATGCTCCACGTGACACCTGATGCCGATAGTACTGGCTTCGATGTTTTCGACCCACTCGGCAGGTACCTAGGCCAAGTTGTGGCTCCGGATCGCGTCGATCGTATGGTGCTTCCCATCTTCCGGAATGGGCGGATCCACTATGTGGCGAAAGACGATCTTGACGTGCCATATGTGGTGATTGCGGAGATAGTTGGCCACGAATGAGACATGTTTACTGCAGTCTAACCCGCGCATGAAGCTGTCATGCGCGGTAGGAGCCGTTGATATGAGCGCACCGCGGCATTACAGATGACCGAGCATGTCGCGCCGCTGGTGAGTGGGCGCACGCAGCTTATGCGCAGAGTCGTTAGCCTGCAAACAATAGGGGCATGAAGAAGTCAGATGGCGGGATCAGGCCACGGTGCAATGAACTCGAACCGAAAGTGTGAGCGGATCCTCTCGAAGTCTGCGGTGTTTTCCGTAACCAACACGACTCCCGTCTCGCGGCACGAGACGGCGAGCAGGATGTCCATGGCAAACGACCGACGCATTCGTTTCAGATCGACGCCATCAACGTTCCGCATGGCGGAAAGGACTTCACCTGCCTGCTCCCATGCTCTGGCAGATGGAGTGAAGATGCGCTCGCGTCGTCTGAACGGATCAAGCACGTGCCGTTCGAGCAGACGTCTGGCGCGTACATTCACGACACCTGCACGAAGTTCATGTACTACGACGGAACTCAGATACTCAAACGGCCCAAACACGCGGTGGAAACGTTGAATCGCTTCGTTCTCCGATTTGTCTCGGAAGCTCCGGATAAACACGTTGGTATCCAGCGTGTATTTGCGGACTCGTTTCGCCATCGCGTTAGTCGATCTGTTCGATGTCAACACCACGCATGGCATCTACACCTTGAGCGAGTTCCTCACGGAATACTACCATATCGAGCGCTTGCTCGATGGTGGCGGTAGCGGTGTCGGTGCCTAAGATCTTCTGTGCCTCTTCGAGTTTTCCGGGTGTCAGGCGGAAGGTCCTGGGCACTTTTCGTGGAGTTGCACGGGTTTTGGTTTTACCAGACATAGGTGGCTCCATGTATGTACCGCATGTAAGTTATGTACATACGCATGGTTTTGCAAGATAGGTTTGCAGGCTAACAAGCGCATGAAGCAGCGAACGCTGGGGGAATGATCGGTTTGTGCGCATGGTGAATTCACTGATTTCAACTGTTTCGAGATGCTGGCTGAGAGTTCGTTTGCAGCTTATTTCCAGAGTCGTTAGGCTGCAGCACCGCGCAAGTATCGGAGTGGGACAAAAATGCGGCTGTAGCGCGCAGCTGACCAGGTTGGTCACATCGTGTTGCGTGCTCCTGATTGTAGCCATTCCGAGCGCAGTCACCGCTCAATGGGAGGCTGGGCTCCGGTTGGGCGTCAGCTTTTCGGACATGAGTGCCGGTGATCAGATGGTTGCCCCCGACACGCCCAGCGGTAGTCTTGGGGTAACCTCAGGTTCACCGAACGATGCGAGAGTGCTGGCTCATGCAGGGGTGTCAGCCTCGTGCTCACTGAGTGAGCGAGTTGCGCTTCAACTCGACGTGCTCTATTCGCAAAAAGGGA
>CAYTDU010000876.1:0-2702 GCA_964436395.1 uncultured Gemmatimonadaceae bacterium
CATTGCGACGCAAAGCTTGGATTCATACTAGTTTTCGTCAGCGAAGTTGTGTGGGAACGCGAAAGCTTGCCCAGTCGATGCCGAGCTTGCGCATCCTGGCCCGTAGGGTGTGAGGATTGATGCTGAGTAACCGTGCGGCACCGTACTCTCCCTCAATCCGGCCTCGGCAGCGGATCAAGGCCTTCTCAATGTGGCGTGCCATGGCCTTTTCGATAGTGGGAAACGCTGCTTCCGAAGCAGCTGAACCGCCCTCCTCGGTGGGTAGTGGGTCCTTGGTTCGCGTTGTCGGACCGTTCGTCACCCCTAGCGCGGCTGCCACCTCGAGACGGCGGCCATTGCCAAGAATGGTCGCCCTCTCGATGACAGACGCCAGTTCGCGCACGTTGCCCGGCCAATCATATGACAGGAGCTGGCGAATGTCCTGTTCGCTGGGTGCCAGCGCGCCTCTCCCAAGCCTTCGTCCGGCGCGGGCGGCAAAGTGCTCGGCGAGGGCCGGAATATCCTCCGGGCGTTCGCGAAGTGCCGGTATCCTTATCGGGAAGACGCTGATACGGTACCACAGATCCTCGCGGAACTTGCCTGCGGCTACCATAGCTTCAAGATCGAGATTCGTGGCCGCCACGATGCGCACGTCAACGGTCAGGGTCTGTTGCCCGCCGACACGCTCGAGCGTCCCGTCTTGGAGTATTCGAAGCAACCTAACTTGGGCAGGTAACGGTAGATCACCGAACTCGTCGAGTAGCAACGTTCCACCGTCGGCTCGCTCGAAGCACCCCTTGCGTTGAGCCACCGCGCCGGTGAAGCTACCGCGTTCGTGCCCGAACAGCTCGGAATCCACCAGTTCGGGCGGTATGGCTCCGCAGTTTACGCGCACCATGGGCCCTCTCTCGCGGCGGGATGCAGCGTGGATGGCGCGGGCCACAACTTCCTTTCCGGTCCCGGTCTCACCGAGGAGCAGTACGGCCGTATCGGTCGGCGCCACCTGTTCAACCCGCTGCATCACTACACGTAGGCCGGTGTCGCTGCCGACCAGTGACTCAACGATGTCATCGCGCTGCAAGCGGCTCAGCAGCGCCTGGCGATCCGCCTCTAGCGATTCCTTGAGCCGCGCAAGCTCCTGTAGATGGAACTGATGGTTGAGAGCCGCAGATACCGGCCCCACGAGTCGTGTGGCGAGTTCCCTGTGGCTCCCATCGAGCGAGCGTGGACGGCGCGAAACCATCAAAAGTGCTCCAATGGGTTGCCCCTCTATGGCTAGCGGACATGCTATGGTAGAACCGCGCTGCCCGGGCGGCGCCAGAACGTCAACAACCGCGTCCTCTCCTGGATCGGCCAGGCACACGTCTCCCGCGCGACACCACGAGATTACCCGGCTCATGTTGTCGGAGCTGCAATTTGTGCGCGGCCTATCGACCGGCGAATCACCATGTACGGTGGACGCTGCCACGGTGTCGATGCGCAGGTGCTCGGGCACGAAACGACGGACAGTCACGAAGTCGATCGAAAGCTGGCGGCCGATCGTCTGGGCGATCGGCCCAATGGCGTCTTCGAATCCAAAGTGGCTGCCAACGCTGCGCCAAACCTCAAGCTCGAACTGGGTTTCGCTATTCAAAACACCTTTCGCCATAGCCACAATATATCACGGTTATGGACAACTGTTCTAGTATATAACAAAGATTTTCTAGATTATTTCACTGATAATGAAGGACCCAGACAGGATCATGTGGCCACCCCTGGTGTTCGGCTCATGGCATGGCCGTTGCCTCCTTGGTTAACAAGGCCGGCGCATTGCGGCCGCCGGCGCTGCGCAGAACATGGGAAAATAAGAAAGGAACGCCATGACCCGCCCCAAAAGCGAGAACATCACCAATACAGTGCCGAAGGTCGCTCGTGCAGAACGGGAAACGATCCTCGGTCAGCGTGGAGTAACGGTTTGGTTCACCGGACTCAGCGCGTCGGGCAAGTCTACAGTGGCGCTTTTGGTGGACAAACACCTCACAGAGAGAGGTCATTGCTGCTGCATACTGGACGGCGACAACATCAGGCAGGGTCTCAACAGCGACCTTGGGTTCAATCCCGAGGATCGCAACGAGAATATCAGGCGCATCGGCGAGGTATCCAAGCTGTTCTGCGCCAACGGGATCATTTGCCTGACAGCGTTCATTTCGCCGTACCGCGTTGATCGCGATCACAACCGAGAAATCCATGAATCCGGCGACTTCATCGAGGTGCACCTCGACTGTCCTTTGGACGTCTGCGAGCAGCGCGATCCTCGAGGCCTCTATGCCAAGGCCAGATCCGGCGCGATATCCGAGTTCACCGGTATCTCCGCACCGTACGAGCCGCCGTTGTCTCCTGAACTGCGGCTAAGGACAGATCGAGAGTCACCAGATGAGAGTGCGCTCAGAGTGGTCGACTATCTCGCGAACAAGGGGTACCTGCATTGTGGCGCGGCCGTGACCGCAGCGGCGGTGTGAGATAGCGGCAGCGGTGGTCGCGATGTTCGGTGCGGCAACGTTGACCGCTGTGATCTCGTGAACGACAGGAAGGACGTTTGCACCATGATAAACTCGCACACGACGTACAAAGTGGACTCGCGTGGTTTTCTATTGCGGCCCGAGGATTGGGACGAGGAGTATGCCGAGATGATTGCCCCCGAGGTGGGGATCGTTGGTGGTTTGACCAACGAGCACTGGCGGGTG
>CAYTDU010000877.1:0-2700 GCA_964436395.1 uncultured Gemmatimonadaceae bacterium
TGCGCAGACGAGGTGGCCCGGTGAGTGATTACGAGCCTCTGATCCTCGCATTGTGCTGCCACTACTGCGCATACGCCGCTGCCGACCTGGCTGGTTCCATGCGCTTACAGTATCCGGCGAACGTGCGCGTACTGCGCTATCCGTGTACGGGGAAGGTGGAACAGAACGACATTCTCACGGCGTTCGAGGGCGGCGTGGATGGGGTGTTGGTAGCAGGGTGTCTGGAGGGAGGGTGCCACTTCCTGGAGGGCAACCTCCGCGCGCGGCGCAGAGTCGAACGCACCCAGGAAATTATGCGCGAGATTGGACTCGAGCCTGAGCGTCTCGCGATGTTCAACCTCTCGTCGGCGGAAGGCGGCCGTTTTGCGGAGATCGTGACTGAGATGGTCGATCGCCTGAGAGAACTCGGCCCGAGCCCTCTGCGTACGAACAAAGCAGATGCCGAATCCCGTGTTCGGGAGCTGCAGGCTCTTGCCGAGGAAACAGTTGAAGGAGCCCCTAGATGATTGTCGCAGATCGCAAAGACGTGCGTGAGATAAGGGACAAGATCAAAGATCATAACCGCGTATTGTTCGTGGGGTGCGGGACTTGTGTCACGGTCTGTCTCTCAGGTGGCGAGCGTGAAGTCGGGATCCTCGCCTCCGCAACGCGTATGGCTCTCAAGCTGATCGGCCACGAGAACGTGGTCGTCGACGAGTGCACCATCGAGCGCCAATGCGAGGACGCGTTCATCGACCTGATCGCGCACCGTGTGGACGACTACGATGCGATCTGCTCGTTTGGCTGCGGTGTAGGTGTGCAGCACATGGCGGAGCGGTTTCCAAAGACGCCGGTGTATGCGGGCCTGAATACCCAGTTCATGGGTGCGTTGGAATCTCAGGGTGTCTGGATGGAGAAATGCGCTGGCTGCGGGTATTGCCGCGCTGACGAATTTGCAGGCATTTGCCCCATCACACGGTGTGCAAAACAGCTACTCAACGGTCCCTGCGGCGGATCGCGAGATGGCATGTGTGAGGTGCGGCCGGATCTCGAGTGCGGTTGGCAACTCATCTACGATCGCGCCAAGGCGATCGGAACGCTCGAGAAACTCCGCGCCATTGCGCCTCCTGTGGACTGGTCGTTCTCGATGCACGGTGGCCCGCGCAAGGTCGTGAGAGAAGACCAATACGTGGGGGAATCGGCGCCCAAACGGTAGCTACGCAGCCCCCCGCTATACACGCGCCTGCCTGATGCGTACCACACGGTCACGAAGGCCGCTGCCAGCCGGTTAGGATTCTCCTGGACACGGCGAATTTCCGGGAGCATACTTGTGGTGAAAGGCACCCGAAGCCCCCCCTCTGACCTGGACATGGCAAAATGTTTGGCTCGAGAATCGGTAGCATCGGTGCGGTTGGTTCGTTCGCCCTCCTGGTCACGCTCGCTGTCGTAAGCTGCTTAGCTGACCCGTCCGCCCCCGACTATCGAACAGCGTACCTCTCTCTCGCACCAACTTTTGAGAGTAACTCTGCGGGCATTGTGGATGTCGATAGGGTGCACATCACTTTGACTCGCACTACTGACGGGTCGGTAGCGCTCGATACGACTATTCAAGTCTCGGAGGACGCCGAAACGGTCGATTTGACGCTCTCCGTGTTGATCAGTGAAGGCAGTGAAGCCCTACTACTCGTGATCGAATGTCTCTCTCCCTCTGGGGAAACGGTCTTCTCGGCCGGCCCTATCGAGGTAACGGCACACGCATCAAGTGCCGCAGAACCGGTGGTTGAGTCTGTTGAACTCACCTACGTGGGTGTGGGGCACGATGCGGCGAGAGTGGAGATTCTGAGTGGCACAGCCGATGTCCTGTTCGGGGGCGAGCTCCTTTTGGACGCGGTGGCGCGAGACGGTTCTGGGGAGGAAATCGAAGGTACGCCGATTGAGTGGATATCCCACAATTCACTCAGGGCGTTCGTTCCAGATCGGCGGGTAGGACGCGTAGTCGGAGGCGAAGAGCGCGGTATGGTTGAAGTAGAGGCGAGATTGCTCACCGGGCAGTCCGACATGGTTGAGGTATTCGTCGAGCCTGTGCCCAGCACGATCGCTGTGGTGGCCGGTGATGGTCAAACCGGGCAGGCAGGTACGGAACTGGCGAATGCCATTGTCGTCCAGGTGACTGCCGTTGACGGTCCGGTTGCGGGCGTGACGGTCGAGTTCACCACTCCCGACGGAGGATCGTTCGCGCCAAGCACGGAAAGTACCGACGATCAGGGTGAGCTGACGAGTTTTTGGACAATGGGAGTCAGTGGCGGATCGCAAACTGCAACTGCGGCAGTACCATCAGTTCCAGGGTTGTCTACTTCCTTGACCGCAACGGCAATCGTTCCTGTCGAGCCGAGTGTCGAATTCACAGTTCAACCGAGTGATGTCGCTGCTGGAGAGCCGATCGTTCCCGCCATCGAAGTCACTGCGTACGACGATACCGATGCGGTCGATACGGATTTCTCCGGCGACGTCACACTCTCGATTTTCGACAATCCTGGTGACGCTACCCTTTCCGGAGTCTCCACGGCCTCGGCCGTTTCGGGTGTGGCTGTGTTTGACGGGATTTCGCTTGACGTAGCCGGCACCGGGTACACGCTGCAAGCGGCCGCATCCGGATACCTAGCTGCCGTGAGCGATCCATTCGATGTCCAAACGGCCATTAGCATCGACGACGTGGTTGTG
>CAYTDU010000878.1:0-2698 GCA_964436395.1 uncultured Gemmatimonadaceae bacterium
TGTGCCGGGGCTGTCGTCTTCCGGTGAAAATATCCGGCCAAGCACCGGCTGAACCCGAAGCGCTCGGAAGGTGCCTTCCGTGACCATCATGCATGACACTTCTTCAGGTTCGTCCAACCCGGTGACAGACGCGGTCTCGTTGTCCCACATCCCTATCTCGGAGAAGGAACGACCCTCGTCCACATAGGTGTAGTGGAGTGCCGGAGATTGGTTGACTTCGTCGAACCCCAATCCAGGCGCGGAATGCCACACCCCCACCAAGTTCTCCGGCTCATCGAACGGCAGCGGTTTCAGGAGAATGCCGTTGACCAGACTGAAGATGGCAGTGTTGGCGCCGATGCCGATGGCCAGCGTGAGCACGGCAACGAGACTGAAAAGGGGACTTCGCAACAGGCGCCGCAAAGCGTGCCGCGAGTCTTGCCACATGACACTCATGATATTGTCTCCGGAAGACTTCTTGATTCGGTTCCGCGCGCCGAGCGAGCGACCAGCGTACAGCCGCGCGTAACGTGCGCCGAATTTCAGTGATTCCAGGTAGTACCAGGCGTGCGCCCGGATGATGGATGAGTCGGCTAGGTAGTCGGCGAATTCCTGGTCGAGGTCGCCCTTGATGCTCTCGCCCGCCACGCCTGGTGGCAACGCGACCCTGAGTAGGAGTTCGGCAAAGCGCGGAGGCGTGGGGGCGCGCTTCATCCGTCGACCACTTCATCCATCCCGCGCCATGCCGCTTCAAGCACACCGCGCGATTCTCTGAGGGCAACGAGACCGTCGGGCGTCACCTCAAAGAGCCTTATCGGTGCCATGCGGCGTGCGTTCTCGGATTCCATTGAGGTCCAATTCACCAAACCCTTCTTCTCCAGTCGGTCGAGCGTAGTGTAGAACGCGCTCCTCGAGACTTTTCGGTTCGCACTGGCTTCGATTTCGCGGCGAACTTCCAGGCCGAACGCCTGGTCGCCCTGCCTGAGAATTGCGAGCAGGACCATCTGTTCGAAGACACCTAGGTAGCCTTTGGGCATTGTTCCTCGGTTGTTAGGCCACAATGTAGACTCATGCTGATAGACTCTTAACGGGATCTGGAACGGGATGGTTTCAGGGGCGGTAGGGAACCGCGGAGTGGAGAGTGCAGATTAACCTCGGCGCCAACTCACGCATCGCGACCAATCTACAATCTCAAGTCGTCTCGATCTGCGTTCGCCAATCCGACCGCCGTTCCGCCTGGGAAGGGGGCGGAGCTGCGGGGTACCGCCGGGGCAGTTGGGTGCGGGGTGGTACCGCCCTGGGGGCCGGGTTGGTTGCGGCGAAGCGTTAGCGCATTTCCGCGAGACGCCTCATCGCGTAACGACGCAGCTCCCTGCTCGGATCAGAGTCGACAATATCTCGTAGCTTCGCGGCGGCAGTCTCGTCACTGCGTTCGGCCAGAAGCCGGATCACCCGACGTTTCAGCTCGGTGCCGCGCACATCGTGGTAGAGGCCGGCGATCTCACTCGTCGCCACGGCGCTCTCGCCGAGCAGCCGGATTGCGCGATCGCGTATGTCGGTCGAGTAGTCGGTACCCGTGACAATTTCGGTCAACCATTCGGTCGTGCCGCGATCGTCTCGATCTGCAGCGATTCGGAGTGCGCGGTCCCGCAGTTCATCATTGTCCAGACTTTTGAATAGATCCCGGACCGCCGTTGACCGGTATTCACCGATGAGACGAATCGCACGGTCACGCAGCTCGGTCACCTCTCGCCTGTCCGTTGCCACCTCCTCGAGCCACGCCGCGGCTTCTTCGGTACGCTGCTCGCCGGCGATTCGGAGCACTCGCTCTCGGAGTTCGGTGTCCTCCATACCCCGGTACAGCCGCTGCAACGTGGAGAGGGGCGCTCCCTCACCCAGAATCCGCACGGCCCGTTCTCTGACAGCGGTCCGCTCGCTCGCATCCTCGGCAACTTCTCGGATCCATGTCATCTCATCCGCCGAGGCCTTATCTCCGACCACGCGCAGCGCGCGCTCCTTGAGGTCCGAACGGTCGAGTCGGGCGTAGAGTTCGCGTATCTCGTCGCGCCCCGCCGGCTGCTCTCCTATCACGCGCAGCGCCCGTTCTCTCAGTTCCGCACGTTCGCTTCCATCGAGAGCGACCGCACGCAGCCATTCCCCGTTTTCCGCCGAGTGCGATTCGCCAATCCGGCGGATCACCCGCTCTCGAAGTTGTGTGCGATCCATGCGTGCGTATTGATCGCGCAACCACGCGTCGTTCTCGTCGGTTTCCCGAAGCGAGCGGATTGCGCGCTCGCGAACTTCGACGTTGTCGGAACGGTCTAACGCGAGTTCTCTCAAAACCCGATCGGCGCGGTCGGCCAATCCCTCCCGCAATGCTGCGCGGTTTAACCAGCGAATGGCTCTCTGCCGAACGTCCGGGTTCTGGGAGTCGTCTCGGGCCATTGTCACAAGCCGGTTCGCGATCGGGGCGTCGGCCGCCGCGTTAGCCGCCAGGAAGACCACGCTACCCAAATCCTCATTCGCTTCGGCGACGTCGAGGAGCCACGTTGCGACCTCGAGTCCTTCAAAGGTTCCGAGATCGACACCGGGCGCGTCGGGCAGCCAATCCACACCCACGGCAACGCGCAACTCGATCACGCGCCCGTTTCGTCGTTCGACGGCCAGGCGCATCGGCCCCTGCCGGCAATCGATCTCCCAGTAGTCTTGGCGGTTGATC
>CAYTDU010000879.1:0-2698 GCA_964436395.1 uncultured Gemmatimonadaceae bacterium
TGGCAGCCATCACCGCAATCGCTTTTCTGGCCAGACTGGCACGTGGCAGCGCAAAGAGAGTTTCATAGTATTCTTCGATGTCTCCGTCAATCTGCGGGATGCTTCCAACGCATTCCAGTGCTTTTTCACCGCTCCTCAAACATTCGTCGAGTTGTCGTGCGACCAAGTCGACGTGGAGAGCATGTCCGGCGGTTCTCTGCAGAACCTCGCGGCACAACTCGTCCTCCTTGTGAGGTGGCAATCCGGCGTGATCGAATACGTCGTGCTTTGCAAGAAGGTCGCGCACCTTTGCCAGATCGAGTGCGGGAATAGTAAAGTAGCGATCGGGGCTCAGTCGCTGGAGGTGGCTGGGGAGTTGCTCGACCACCTGCGCGGAAACGATGATGACCACACCTTCCGGCGGGATTGGCGGCAGGCCACCACACAGGTTGGGGCGGCCATCGGCCTGGAACCGACGCGCATAGTCAAGGCCGTCGATGATTAGCACAAGCATGCGACCGTTGGCTCTACAGCGGGCGGCTCTCTGAAGTAGATCCTCGATATCGCCCGAGTCAGTTTGCAGTATCGTTGGAAAGGATCCTCTGTAGAGCGTGCGCAACTCGCGAGCCAGAAAACGGGTGAAGTTCTCGGCACAGGCCCTTGTTCGGATGAAGTTGTCGGAAGTCCCCGTGAAGCAGTTGTATATGACGACGTCGTTCTCCCGGGAAAGGCGACTTCCTCGACAAATCGTATTCAGTACGGTGCTTTTCCCAGAGCCGGGAGATCCAAGAACTACCAGATAGCCGTGGCGTTTCTCCACGACGCGTCGGGCTAGCTCCTCATGGGCTTCTACACGTTCGACCCGTTTGTCGGGAAGCCGGAATTCGTTGGGCGGGATTCTGCCGACAGGGCCCAGAACCTCCTCAACATCCGTTCTTGTGATCTTCTCCTTCCCCTCCACCTCCGACCACTCGGCGATGGCCTCCATCAGTCTTCTGAACGCATCCTGCCCACAACCCGCGAGATGAAGTTGACGCTGGACGTCCCGCTTCAGGCGGTCAAGGTCCGGTGAGTTGACGAGAAAGCGAAGTGTCTTGACGAACGCTCTGAACTGAGCAGAAGACAGTCCTGTCAATGGCAGCCAGAGCGAGTCAATTCGTTCACGTTGTGCCTTCGTCAACCGCAGCTTGATATGCGATCCTGTGCCATGCAGAAGCTTCCGGAACTCGTCGTCGGGACTCCTGTTGGTCACGAACTCAAGGCGGAATGCGAGACCATCGGTGATAACTCGCCGATAGCTGTCAGCAAAAGCATGTATGAGCGGCTGCTTGCGTCCCGACTTCAACTCCGTGAACGTCTCGACAGACAGCGGTTCCGCGCCTGGATGCTCCGCCCACTTCACCTGCTTCCAGATCACCTGATCGAGATAGCCGACCACCACGTCGTCAAACGCTCCGCCTTGGCGATTCTCCAGCATCACCCATTGCGGCAGGGCATTGGGATCGAAAACCATGTCCAGCATCGCCTCTGCGGCGACGAGGTCTTGATACCGGATGCCACGGCGGATCGGTTGCAGTCGCTTCGCCATTCCCTTCGCTCCGGACTCCCTCCCCCTCCGGGGGGTTAAATCAACGCCCTCTCAGCTTCGAATTGGAGCCGCGATGGGGCTCCGATACGAGTGCTTCACACTCAACAGTTTATCAATATCATGTAGCCAGGAAAGGACGATTTACGGGGCCTTGATTGCTCCATGGACCGGAAGGGAAAGCGGTCCGAGCAGTCTGCGTCGGACGAGCGTTGAGCAGGGGTTGGTCAAGGGCTGGCACCTCGGCGTCGGTGGGCTACTACCGCGGATCGGCCAACAGCTCATCTTGAGACTGGCGTAAGCGACGCGAGCCACCCGCAAATCGTGAAGCGCTCCTTGGAATTGGTGGCAAAGCAATTCAAGGCTGATTGGCAGCCCGGTCGAAGCGGCGCCATACGGGTATCATAAGGTGAGTCACCGCAAACAGCCTCACTCACTCGGATACGCCTCCGGCTCCTTGTTGGCAAATGCCACCAGCAGTCCAGCCTTCGCGCATCGCCAGAGATTGCTGACCAGTTCCTCGTAGTTGTCGCCCAGAATCTCGGGGAATGCGGCAACAACAATCTGGAAATCGCCTCGCTCTCCCTGTTCACACAGTCGAAAGAAGTCGGCGAATTTCTCGCCGTAGGGAAGATCACCGGTGGCATCAAGATCACGAGCGTACGCTGCCGCCGTCATCCTCTCCTGCCTTTCCCAGGGAAATCGTCCGTTTGTGCCTTTGGTCATTGAATGCTCCGGGAATGAGCCTTTGCGCACCAGATGAATACCTAGCATCAGTTCGTTCAGGCGTCAAGGCACGAACCGGATTCCACGGCCGATCAAATCCTGCCGTTCCCGTCTCCAGGGTCGACCCCGGCCCGGCTGCCGTCAGACTGGGACTCCGGGGTAGTAGGCACGGACCGTGTGGTATTCGACGGTGACGTTGTACTTCTTTCCCTGGCTTACCAGATACACCAAGCAGTCATTCACGTCATCGCAGTCACCGGACCCGACGAAATTCGCGGCGCAGGCGAACTTGTGATTGCGGCAGAACATGGACTGCGGGTCATACGTGTAGGTGTTCTTGAGGATCGGTAGTCTGCCAGGAGACGACTCGAAACGGTAGTCGTCACGGTACGTGATGTACGAGCCGAA
>CAYTDU010000880.1:0-2694 GCA_964436395.1 uncultured Gemmatimonadaceae bacterium
TCACAGAATAGCGGCCTCGGTCGCAAACCTGACGAACACGCTCTATGCCGAATTCTCGAACGCATCGTTCTTCAGGCCCGAGGCAAAGCGGGGATTGACAGTCTCTTGGAATACGGAGTTCTAAGATAGGAACCGGTTCGCATCTTCACCTTTGAAAAGACCTCAACGAGCGCGACCACACCTAAGCGACTCGGCTGGATAGCCCCAAGCCAGACGTGCATACTTGGGGGGATCGAAACTCCAAACGCGCCACGAACTTTTTGTAGTTCGGGGCGCGTCATTCGTCCTCGCGGTCCTTCCTCCGCGCAAGGAGACGACAATGCGCCTTACAGTGTCAATCGTGCCCATTCTTTCCCTATTGACCGCCTGTCAGCCCAACGTCATTGGATTGACGACCGAACAGCGAGCAGCGATCGCCGCGGAGGTCGACTCGGTGGCGGTCGAGTGGTGGTCGGCGTGGGAGAACGTGGATGCGGACCGTGGCCTGTCGTTCATCGCCGATGATGCGGAGACCGCGTGGACGGGCGACGACGGTACCACCTATTCATTGGCCGCGATCACCGAAGCATGGCAAGGGTGGGAGGACGGGATGGACGGACCACAACAGATCGAGTTCACCGATGCGACTACTGTAGTACTCGCGCCCGACGTTGTCTGTACGATCCGTCGTTTCACAAATGTGCAGACGCACGTAGGAGGTACCGTTGCCCCCGAATTCGATTCCGTCGAGACCTTGATCTGGAAAAAACGAGGGGGCGAGTGGAAGGTGCTGATCGGTCACGAATCGATGCTGCAGGAGTCTTGGCAGGATCGCCTCGACTACTTGGCGACGAGAGAGAATTGATCGAGCGGTTTCCTGGCCACAACACAACATCTGGAGAGTAACGTTTGGCCCTCAGAACCTGGAGCGGTGTGTGCTCAGAGGAATCAGGGTCCACTTCGGCGTACTACATCTGCCAGGGCATCCAAGGCATCTTCAACGTCGGCAAGGGTAGAGTAGAAATGGGGAGCCAGGCGAACCGCCGGTCCCCTGGCCGATGCCAGTATCCCTCGAGCCCTCAGTTGCTCCTCAACCGTGTGGGAATCTCCAGGCACTAGGAACGCCGTGGTAGGAGCCTTCTTCGTGGGGTCATCCGATCCCAGTAGTTGGAGCCCTCGTGCTTTTCCCCCTTCGATGAGAGCCGTGGAAAGTTTCTCCGTCCATACTTGGATCGCATCCAGGCCGATCTCGAGCAGACAATCCATGCCTGCTCTGGCGACATAGGCTTCAAAGATCGGTGGTGTACCCGTATCGAATCGTCGGGCTACCGGAGCCCAACTCAAGTCCTTCAGGTCGAACGCGAACGGATTTTCTCTTCCGCCCCATCCTGTGAAGGTCGGCTCGAGTTGTTCGGCAACCGAGGGCTTCACGTAGAGGAAGGCGATGCCCGGTATGCCCATTAGGAATTTGAGATTACCCGACGTCAAGAAGTCGATATCCAACTCCTTCACATCCAGTCCGCAGGATCCAAGTGTCTGATAGGCATCCACAAAGACCAGTGCCCCGACCGCGCGGGCTTTGGTAACTATTTCAGACAAATCCTGTTTGAACCCCGATTGGTAATATCCGTGACAGGCAGATACGACTATCGTGTCCTCGTCCAGGACCCCGTCGTACCCATCTATGGGAATCACGCCATCCCTGGCAGGCACCCAGGTCAGCTCCGCACCGTGCCTCTCCTGGGCTTTCCATACATGTCCCACCGTCGGGAACTCCCCTTCGGTCACTGCGACCTTCCTTCGGGAACCGGTGAAGTCGAATGCGCTCGCAACACTCGAGGTTGCTTGGGAGACGGAGACACAAACCGAAACCTCGTCTGGAGATGCGTTGATGAGTCGAGCAAAGCTGACGCGGGAAGCCTCCACCTCGGCCATCCACCTATCCCAATCCATTCCGTCGTGATTCCAGGATTCGAGATAGTCCTCCGCGGCGGCCCTCGTAACCTCCATCTGGGGCGATTGGGAACAGTTGTTCATGGGGACGAATCGAGCGAGAAGCGGAATCTTCTTCCTGATGGATTCGATATCGTATGGCGGGCGTGGCTGCATGGTCTCCCCTAAGACGAATCAAGGTGCGCGTTGAATATAGAAGACCGGTCAAAACATTTGTGGGAGGGAGCCTCAGCCACAGTGTGGTTGCGCAACGGGTCCTTTTCCGTATGGTTCGAAGTCTCCAGCTGTGTTCACTTGTGAGAATCAAGGAGGTTTTGCATGAATAGAAGGTTCGAGAGATTCGCAGTCGCATTTGTGTTCGTCGCTACCGTTTGCGCCGGGATTGCTAATGCACAGAACACCGGAACACCCACCACGCGGGAGATAAACTTTCTCTGCTGGCAGGAGTTCGGTGAGCTGGTTCCTGCGGCGATAAACACGGTGCTCGTACCACTCGGCTCGCTGGAACCACATGGTGTCATTCCCAACGGCACGGACAATCTGGCACCGGAATCGATGGCCAGAGACATTGCCGAACGAACCAACGCACTCATTGCACCGACCCTCAATTACGGTATCACCCCCGCGATGGAAGCATACCCCGGCGCCGTTTCGATTTCATCAGAGGCGTATCGGGGGTTCGTATCCGACATGCTGGGAAGTCTCGCCGACAACCAGTTCCGGAACATCATCCTTCTGAACGGCCATGGAGGTAACACTGCG
>CAYTDU010000881.1:0-2683 GCA_964436395.1 uncultured Gemmatimonadaceae bacterium
GTGGCAATGTGTTGACGCAGGGCGTTGCCTTCCAGAACATGGTCATGGACAACTCGACACTCACCATCGGCGGAGGAGAGATCATCGCGCTCGACGGCGTGGAATTCCGTAACTTCCCCGCCGGCACCCAGCAGTTGATCGTGAACCGCGATGGTGGCAGTCACCAGTTCAACAACCTCCGGTTCAGTCAGGACAACGGTGCGTCCGACGTCTACATCGAAGCAAGGGACGCCAACACAGGCGATGGCGATCAACTGACCATCACATTGGCCGGATCATCCCCGATCGACGGCGGCGACCCAGCATCAACTCTCGAGTACGACGCCGTTGTGAACTGGGTGGCTGCACAGGCCGGCCCGCCATCACAGGTGTCGTTCACCGTGCAGCCAAGCAACGTGGCGGCGGGTGTGGCAATAACTCCTGCTGTCGAGGTGACGGTTCAGGACGCTATGACCTTTACGGTCGACACGTCCACTGCACCTGTAACGGTGATCATCAACGACAATCCGGCCGGTGGAACGCTCAGCGGGACTACCACTGTAGCCGCCGTGAACGGTGTAGCTTCCTTCTCAGACCTTTCAATCGACATGGCGGGCATTGGCTACACGCTACTCGCATCGTCGCCGGGCCTGACGGCAAAAGTCAGCACACCGTTCGCGGTAACGGCAGGCACGCCAACGGCGATTCTGCTCGCGTCCGGCAACAACCAGACAGCGGCGCCAAACGAAACGCTGGCCGATCCTCTGGCGGTGAGAGTGACGGACGCATATGGCAACGGTGTCGCCGGTGTTGAGATCACATGGACTGTAACCGCCGGAGGCGGTTCGATAACGCCGACGTCAACGACAGATGCGACGGGTATCGCAACGGCGACGTGGACATTGGGAGCCAACCTCGGCACAAACACAGTCGAAGCGACGCCTAGTTCCCTGGTCCTCACTGGTTCTCCGGTTGAGTTCAACGCCAACGCGGCCAACACAGTGGCTTGGGTAAACGCGTCGGGCGGTAACTGGAGTGATGGCGCCAATTGGGATGGAGGCTCCCCTCCCGCAGTCTCCGATGCAGCACTGATCGATCTCGCCGGTGACTACACCGTCTACATCGACACCGACGTGAATGTGGAGAGCATAATCCTCGGTGACGGGTCCAGCACGCTCTACCTGCATGCCAACACACAAACCGTAAGCGTGTCGGGAACAGTTCGCCTCAATCAGAACTCCTTGTTCAACCTCACGTCGAGCACGCTCAATGCTACCACGGTGGTGAATGAGGGATCCCTAGAACCCGACGGTTCGACGATCAACGCCGATGTGGACAACAGAGCCCAGGTAGTGGCGAGCGGCTCCACGACCTTCAACGGTGTCTTCACGTCGTCAGCGACACTCCTGCTACTCGGTGCCGGAGCCGATGTGACATTTGCTTCCGGGTTCACGAATACGGGAATAATCGAGCTTGCCAGTGCCGAGGCAGGCGGTGTTCCGAGCCTTTATGTGAACACAGGTACTCTGGTCAACGGCGTGGGCGGCAAGATTCGCTTCACCGGTCTGGGTGGTGGATACCTCGAGGGTAATCTCGACAACCGCGACAGCCTCATTGTAGAGTGCGCCGAGACGGTGAGCTTGACCGGCACCACGATCACAAACAATGGTGTGATGTACGCAGCAACGGCCGAACTCGACGTCGACGCAGCGTTCACCAACAGCGGCACGCTCAACATCGGTGAGGGCCAGACGTTCGGTTCCTACGGTGCGGGCGGTGCTGAATTCACCAACACCGCTAGTGGGCAGGTGGTGATGGGAACGAACGCCACGCTGGATCTCCAGAACACCACTACGGCATTTGCAGCGGGATACACCGTCCGCGACACACGTTTCATCTACATCGACGGATCTGACGCAACAACTCCGAGTGTCTCGTTTGCAGGTGATCTCGTCATCGAATCCGGTGGAACGGTCGAGGTCTTGAGCAACACTATCACTGTAGACTCGCTGATCAATAGCGGTGACTTTTCGCTCGACGTAGCACATGTGGTTGGCCCGGTCGACAACCGCGGTTGGTTCGGCGCTGTAACCGGCGGCAACAGCATAACAGGCAACGTGGTATCAGCTGATGGCGCCACACTCGAGGTTAACGGAGCTGAGACATCTCTCGGCGTGACCGGTAACCTGGTTAACAACGGTACCACAATACTGCAGAGTTCCGCAGAAGGGACTCCGCCGACGCTCACTGTGACGGGCGGTACTTTCGTCCACAACCAGTACTTCGACTCCCAGGGGCCCGCCGGCGGTCACCTGATCGTCGATTCGCTTCACAACACACACGAACTGCATGCGGTATCCGGTGGGCTCTTCACTATAGAGGGGTCTGCGATTTACAGCACCGGGTGGCACGTGCTCAGCGATGCGGACATGACGGTGCGCTCCACCACGTTCACGGTGATTGGCGGCCTCCACATAGAAAACGACCGCGTATTCACGGTAGACGGAGGCTCCTTTACCCTTGGTGCGCCCATGCGCGGCATTGGTACGATCGATGTCACGGCGACGAGCACATTCACTACATCTGGTCTGTTCCATCCGGGGGATGTCAATTCTGGAGGAACAATCGGTGCAATCAACGTCCTCGGGGATATGGTAATGACGGGTGGAGGTCTCAACTTCAACCTCGATGGCACAACACCCAT
>CAYTDU010000882.1:0-2678 GCA_964436395.1 uncultured Gemmatimonadaceae bacterium
CTCGGTCAAGTCAGGATGAGCGACGCCATAGCCGACGCGCAGATTGGCCAACCCGGAGATCTTGGAGAAACTGCGCACCACGATCGTGTTGTGCCCTTGCCGCACATACTGGAGACTGTCAACGTAACTCGGGTCTGTGACGTAGTCGTGATAGGCTTCGTCGAACACCACTATGACATGTTCAGGTAGCCACTCGATGAACTCGTCCACCTCCGCCTGTGATAATGTCAGGCCGGTCGGGTTGTTGGGCGAGCACAGCCAGACAATGCGGGTCTCCGGAGTGACTGCATCAGCCATCGCCGAGAGGTCGGAGCGATAGTCTGAGCGAGGATCCACCTTGACCGCGTCGCCGCCATACATCGTCGTCAGCAGGGCATAGAGCGGAAATGTGACTCGATCCATGATCGACTCACCGCCGTCAAAGATGAACGCCTGAGCGATCATTCGTAAGACATCGGTCGCGCCGCTGCCAACGATGAAATGCTGTTCGGTAAGGCCGTTTCGGTGGTAGGTGACCAGCCTGCGTCGTAGCTCGGACTCAGCGATGCCGGGATAGAAGTGGGCCTGCGATAACGCGTCGCGCAGCGCGGCGACAGCCATCGGGCTTGGTCCAAGCGGGTTCTCGTTGGAGCAGAGCTTGGCAACCTCGCTTAGCCCCAATTCCTGGCAGACCTGCTCAGGGCATTTGCCAGCGACGTATAGCGGGACTCGAAGCAGTTTAGGGTTCAATCTTGGTCCGTTCATCCTGCCTCCTCAGTTGACTGCTGCAGGCTATCCGTGTACACGGTGGGCATTTGCCGAGAACCGAATTGCTCAGAACGGGTCAATTCCCGGGGCGCCACGAGCGGGAGGCGCCGCTCGCCGGCGTGATAACCGGCCTCTAAAGCCCTCAGGTTCAGTTCATGTCTCCGGCGTGTTACGACCGTCAGCGTTTCCTTCAACGCATCAATGGATAGTGTTAAGGAAGGGTGTGCAGCGGCGAAACCAACCACTATCACGTTGGACACTCTAGCAGAGCCGAGTTCCACTGCCATTTGGGTCGCTGGCACCGAGAGCACCTGGATGTTGAGCCACACGAGATGCCTCGCTATCTCTGATGGCAGGTCTTGCTCGGTGTTGATGATGGCAACCCCGCCCCGTCGCAGAAACGGCAGGTTGCGTATCGCCTCGTTTGACTCCAGAGCTAGTAACAGGTCGGCTGTACCACGCCGGATAAGCGGTGACCCGTTTCCGCCGATCTTGAGATGCGAAGTCACCGAGCCGCCGCGCTGGCTCATGCCGTGGATCTCAGAGACCATGACCGGCCATTCCAAGGCCGCGGCTGTCTGAGCTAGCAATCGGGTGGTGAATATCACACCCTGCCCACCGAGGCCGGCAAGGATAAGTTTGAGTTCTCTATGCGCTGTTGAATTTGTTAGCTGCTGATTCATATCTCGGGATCCGTAGTCTCCATCACTTGGGGCACGATACAACCTTTTTTGCAGGCATAAATGCATTGTCCACATTCGACGCAAAGCCCATAGTCTATGTCTACTCGACTGCCATCCGGTCGGAGCACCAAAGCCGGGCATGCGAAGGTCTCCAGGCAGTAGCGGCAGCCATCGCAGTCCTCTGTGACCACCATCGGCGTCAGAGCTTGATGGAGCGACGAGGGGTCATAGAGTGCGCAAGGACGATCAGCGATTACCACTGCTACGCCTCCGTCGGGGGCTTGGGAATGGTCGTAGGCCGCGCGTAGTACGCTACGAAAAGCTCTATGCTTGTATGGATCAGCTACTTCCACGAAAGTCACGCCGCAGGCATGCACTAGCTCGGCGATCGATACCTTTCGGCCAGTCTCATCATCGTCAGTGAGAGTCTCGCTGGCTGCAGTTGGCTGAAAGCCGGTCATGGCGGTGGTATGGTTGTCCAAGATGATGAGCACGAAGCGTGCTCCAGTGTGTACAGCGTCGATCAATGGCTCAATGCCCGAGTGCAGAAAAGTCGAGTCGCCGATGGTAGCTATGATGGGGCGTCTGTCTCCCACTAATCGATTGGCGTGGTAAAAACCAGTGGCCATGCTCACAGAGGCGCCCATGTCTACACAAGTGTCCACGGCGCCCACGTTGATCCCCAGGGTGTAACAACCGATGTCACTTGGGAAGATGGCATGAGAGCCAAATTCGCGCTTGAGAGCGAAAAAGGACGACCGGTGGGCACAGCCTGGACACAATCGCGGTTTGCGTACCGGCAGGGGAAGTGACTCTACCAAGGCCTGTAACTCAGGGTCATTGGGAGGCGGGTTCACACTGTGTCCTGCGTCGGTAAGTGCTGCGGCTAGAACACTGGAAACCGCTTCCGGTGAGAGTTCACCAGCGGCGGGCACGGTGCCGTCCAGCCGGCCTCGGACGCGGCTTCGATCAGGCAGTTGCAGTTCGATGCAGGCGCCCGGTTCTTCTAGCACCACCACGGCTTGCAGATCTGCCATAAACTGTTTCACCAGAGCTTGTGGCAACGGGTAGGGTGTGCCAATCTTGAGCACTGGTACTGACACTGCCAGCTCTCGCAGCGCTTGTCGCGCGGTGTAAAAAGCGACGCCCGAAGCGATCACTCCCACCCGGCCGGAGGTTCCTTCATCCACCACATAGTTGAGCGGTGACTCGGCAAATTCTGTTTCAACCTGGTGCAGCTTGTCGTTA
>CAYTDU010000883.1:0-2678 GCA_964436395.1 uncultured Gemmatimonadaceae bacterium
TTCCACCATAACAAACTGCCCCGGCAAGAAAGTGAATCTCTCCCTCTCACTCTGCCTCACCAGCCGAATATGGAACAGCTTCTCCATCTCGGTGAGTTTGGTGACGTTGGTGATCTCTGCCTTGAAAGTCCTGTCCACATGCTGGAGTCGATCCCGACGCAAGAAGTCGAGGGGCTCCTTGACGTCCGCCTCTTTCGTCACGTCGTAAGGATGAAACAGGCCGGTCATCTCGCGTCCTCCTCTTGAAGGTCCTTGATGACGGCCGGTGGATTGATGCCCGCAAGACAGACATTACCACAGCGGTTGCACCCGACACATTTGGGCTGCTCGAACGCTTCCGCAAAACCCCTATGCTGATGGTAATAGCGGTATTTCAACCTCGTGGCTCGACCGGGGCGGAAGTTATGGCCACCAGCCACCCGCGCAAAATCGATGAAGTTGCACGAATGAAGCTGCTTGACGCGCGTCGCTGAAGTACCGTCCAGTGACTGGTGCTCTGTTACACCGTAGCAGTAGCAGGTTGGGCACACCATCGCGCAGCTGCCACAGCTCAAACACTTGTCTCCCCAACGCGTCCATACATCGGACTCGAATTCGATATCGAGCAGGTTCGACAGGTTATTGGCGTCGATCTTCGTTTGGAACCCATCCGCGATGCGCTTGCGCACCTCCAGATAGTCTTGCGTGTCCTCTTCAACGATGTCGCGACACTCAACCTGTTGTAGTGCGGTGAACGCCGTATCCGAACCGACCGCGACAAAGTATCGGTCTCCCAGATCAGTCAGGAACAGGTCGAACCCATGTGTGACCGTGTCGGTGCCAAGCGAGCGGCAAAAACCATTTTCGCAGGGATCGTGATCCACGCCAACGATGAACGTGTTCTCGCGCCTGGAAACGTAGTACGGGCTTGGAAAGAGCCCGTGCACGAAGACTTTGTCGAGTTTCAGGAGAGCATTGATGTCACAAGCGTGAAGGCCGACAATGGCCCGCGGTTGCAGCCGATATTTGATCTCTTGGTGCCAGTCTCCCTCATCGAATCGGTATTCCGAGAGCGTTTCTTTGAACGGCAAAAAATACATCTTTGCAGAATACTCCGTGGTCTCGTATTCGAGATCTATCTCGCCAAAGCTCTCCACCGGCAAGTACTGGTGCACGGGCTTGCCGTCTTTGTTGGTGTTGATCTTCTTTGGTCCGATCACCTCGCCGGCTTGGAGCATGTTTTCGACGAGGCGTTCCCATTCATCTTTCGGCAAGATCCTGTACAGCATACATCCTCCGAGAGATTGCTCGACACGGACGTAACTTCACGATGACCTTTGCTCAGCGATACAACCAGCCGGCTCCAGTGTTGAACAAGACCACTCTGTCGCCCCTTGCGATGTGCCCATCACCGACGAGCTTCTCCAATGCGGCGAGTGTCGCACCACCCTCTGGAGACGCGTCGATAGATGCGGTCTGAGCAATCTTCTGTGCGCAACTCGTTGCCGCCTCGTCACTGACCGCGACGGCTCTGCCCTTGGTCTCCTCCAACGCTCGCAAGCAGAGGCTACCGCCGAGAGGCGCGGGAACCCGAAGTCCCCAGGCGACGGTCTCAGCATTCTCCCACGGTTCAGTTTTCTTTGCACCTTGTTCGAAGGCCTTGACGACCGGGGCACAACCTTCAGACTGCACGCTGTAGAGACGCGGGAGCTCGTCGCTAACCCACCCGGCTTCCCGCAATTCCTTGAAGACCTTCCACATTCCAATCAGGCCGGTTCCGCCACCAGTCGGGTAGATGAGTGCATCGGGGAATTTCCAGCCCATCGCTTCGGCCACCTCGAGCCCCATCGTCTTCTTCCCTTCGATGCGGTATGGCTCACGCAGCGTCGATACGTCGAAGGCCTCGTGCTCAGCCGCGAATGCCCGAGCGACCTTGCCGCAATCGCCGATGTGCCCATCTATCAGCTCGAGATCGGCACCGAATGTTTCGATCTGGGTAAGTATGGTCTTAGGAGTCCAGCGAGGCGCGAACACCGTTACCGGTACTCCAGCGCTTCCGCCGTATGCGCTGAGTGCGACTCCTGCATTTCCCGCGGTGGGAGTTGAGAACGCCTTTGTCCCTGCAGCCGCAGCTCTCGTGACCGCCGCAGACATTCCGCGCGCCTTGAACGAACCTGTCGCATTCAGAGCTTCGTCCTTGATCCACAAAGTGTCCAAACCGTACTCTTTGGCAAAGCTAGGAACGGGAACCATTGGAGTGGCTCCCTCACCGAGCGATACCGGCGTCTCCCCTTCCAGCAGCGGCAACCAGTCGTGGTATCGCCACATAGACCACCGCCGAGTGCCGTACGTCTGTTTGGCCGATGGATCGGGGAAACTGTTGTAGCGAACAAGCCATGGGGCTCCGCAATCGGGGCAGACTGTCGGCAAACCGCCGGCATCCGCAACCGTCGGGCACTCCGAACATTCGAGGGTCCAGTGAAAGTCAGTCATATTTTCGTGTTCTTCTTTTTGAGTGTTTGATATTCGATCTCGGCCACGATCCGGACGTAGTCGAGTTGCATTCAAGCTATGGAGGAGAGGCCCGTTTGTCACTTGCCGGCCTGGCCTGTCAATCGAGCAAAGACCCTATTGCATCCGCGGATTGGATTGCCACATACCTGCCAACGGGATAACGTTCTACCGCGCGGTAGTTTGGT
>CAYTDU010000884.1:0-2675 GCA_964436395.1 uncultured Gemmatimonadaceae bacterium
CCACACAGAGCGGTGTAGGCCGACAATTCGATTTCGGAAACACGTCTTAGCCGGCAACCGAGGAGACGAAACAGATTGACGTGGGATCCAGTGAACACTACTCTAGTCAAAGTCTGTAGCTCAAGCTTCCCAGCGAGGTTGTAATGTCAGTTGCCAGTACGCTCAGCGAAGTACCGCTCTTCTCTCAACTGCGTGAAAGTGACATCGAGAGCCTAGCACGTGTCACGCAAGAACGTAGTTACCCCAAAAACAGCCTCATCCTATTCGCCGATGATCCGAGCGACGCACTCTATGTGGTGCTATCCGGGCAGGTGAAGATCGTCATCGGAGCAGAGGATGGACGAGAGGTTATTCTCTCGATCCACGGAGAAGGTGAGTTCTTCGGGGAGATGTCGCTCATAGACGAAGAACCGCGCTCGGCTCACGTCATTGCAATGGAAAACTCGAAACTCCTCATTTTGCGCCGCGATGACTTCAACCGCTGCCTCACAGAGATGCCTGAGATCGCCACCGGGTTGTTGAGGGCATTGTGTAGAAGACTCAGACAAGCCGACAGCATGATCGGCAGCTTGGTTCTGCTGGATGTGCCCGGGCGCGTTGCGCGCTTGTTGATCGAGATGGCAGACAAGTATGACGGGGAAAACATCAGGCAGCGTCTCACGCATCACATGATTGCCCAGATGATCGGCTCGAGCCGGGAAACTGTGTCCCGTACAATGCGCGACTTCGCCTCAGACGGGTTGATAGAGATCGCTCGTAAGACAGTCACCATTCCCAACCGCCGCGATCCAAAACGGAATGCCGATAGCCGTGACATGGTCACCGTTCAGCGCAGGATAATCGTAATTCGCAACCGCGCCGCGCTCGAGGAGCTTACCAGGTCCACATAAGCACAACGCCGGACCGCGTGCAATCCGCACACGCGCACCCGGCGATGGCCAGTCTAGGCAGCCGCTACTCAGTGTCCTGCTTCATCCGGTGCCGGGCCGATGGTCTCCGGAACTGTTACATAAGCCACAACCTCAACGCCATCCTCAGCTGTCGAAACCCCGTACACCCTTCTTTCTGCAATACGGATTGGCCGGAAAGTCGCCGGGAACTGGACGTACACGCGTTCGGCCGTTCCAGGAGAGTGGACCAACCAGCGATTCCCGAAGCCCAGAGGATTATCACTGGTGGAAAATTCCTGGAGCCATACTTCGCGGCCACCAGCACACATCATCGCAACTGCCGGGGGCGCTACCTCGGATAGCTGATCCAGGTGGCGAAGCATATAGTTGTCGACAGAGGCCGCAATGATCGTCGAGTCGGGCTCACCTTCCTGTTGTTCGTACCATTGAGTTTCGAATCGTTGCTTCCAAAAGGTTCGCTGGTCATCCTCAGTTATTGCCCGAACCGGTATCCGCAGCGTCTCGGTTTCCAAGACAGCGCCGTCAGAACCATGCCACCGCAATGTTCTAGTAAACGGGTTCAGAATCGCCATCTCTCCATCGGCACAAGTGGCCCATAGTGGGATGGGCGTCAAGAAATTGACGTCCCTGCCAAGAGCGGCGATGGAATCCGCGAATTCTCTCCCGTAGTCGATGAGCGTATCGACGAGTTCCCCACCCTGGTCGAGTCGTAATAGCTCTGAGCGCAGATAGTCGACCGTGTAGGACAACCCGTCCGAATGATCCATTAGTATGTAGGTGTCGCCGAGGGGAGCCATGGCAAGCGGTTTACCATATGTATGGCGTTCGATCTCGGCGTATGGGTTGGATCTGGATCGCGTCACCGGCACTGATGAGGCCCTACCATACGGATTGAACGTCGATATCCTACGGTTGCCGGCGTCCCACACCGCCATCGGGAAACCCGGATCATCATGGGGCAACAGATTGAATGGATTGTGCAACTCATTTCTGCCCGAACCCGTGGTGGCAAACGAGTCGTGCAGATCACCGTCGGCTGAGTACACAAACAGATGCGGTGCACGTGTGCGTTGGAGCGCCCAGATCTCACCTGAGACTGCAACCGCTACGTCTTGGATTTTCTCAAGAGACCCATCAGCTTCGAATCGGACTACCTCCGATGCCGCAATTACGTGCGTGTATCCGGGGTCTTCTTCGGTGCCTCCGGCGCATGCCATCAAGAATGTAAAAACAGCACAGAATGCGATGGCCGGCAATCGCAGTTTGCGTATCTGTAACATAGAACGCTCCTGAGAATTGTTCGAACGGATATGGGCGCGTCTTACCAATCTAACCGGCAGCAATCCCGGCACCAGGCTGGACCGATACGCTGTCGACACCTCCCGAAATCCGATCACAGACGGCATCTTGAGCCGGAACGCGATTGGGATCAGCAAAGCTTTTTGCCGTTCGGCTCCGTTCCCCAACTGGGATGGCCACAAAATTCACCAGGTTGAGTGGCGCTGCAAACATGCTGTCTGCCGGGCTGAGACTTTGAGATTGGGCAACGACGAAGAGAGGGATACGCGCACTGTAGGATCGGCTGCAAAAGGGGCTGCATCGATTGATGCAGCCCCATAATCATGAACCAAGTTAAATCTCAACCGCCCACATTGAAGCCCTGTCTGATCCTTACGCGAACAGGAGTGCCATCAATATGGCCTGGGTTGAACTCACAATTATTGAACATGTCAATGGCCGCTTCCTCCAAGTCGGGATGCGGCG
>CAYTDU010000885.1:0-2675 GCA_964436395.1 uncultured Gemmatimonadaceae bacterium
ACGGAAGACTACTTCTGTGGATCCTACGGGTTTCATGATCCGAGAACCGGTGACTACGGGGAGTTCAGCACGGCATATGCGGGCATGCCTCAGGTCATCGGAGCAGATGAAGAGCGTGGCACACCACCCCGGTTTGGACTTTACAGGTGGCACATTATGGACCCGATCAGGTTTGAGCAGGATCTACGGGTCACGATCCAGGCACTCGGCTGGCAAAGCGAAGGACGTTACTTGCCTCTGGAGGATGACATCTCATCCGTGGCGTTTTGGTACCAGACCGAGCCGCATGCACCATTCCCCGCCCTTCCAAGCAGGGAAAGCCTGGCGATAGTGAAATAATGCGACGACGCGAGTTTCTCCAGGCGACTGCCGCCGCTCCGGTTGGATTGAGGACGGTCGTAGACTCGACCATCCGGCCGGTGGGGCGGCACCAACAGAGTACGCGGCCCAACATCCTCTGGATCACGTGCGAAGACTTGTCGCCCAGACTTGGTTGTTATGGCGACAGTACAGTGCCTACTCCTAACCTCGATCGACTGGCGCGTGAGGGTGTGCGTTACACCAACGCGTTCGCCACTTCTCCCGTGTGTGGACCGAGCCGTCATGCGCTCATGACCGGCATGTACCCTACCTCGACATATGCTCTGCACATGCGGAATCACAATCGCACCGGTGCATTGGATGAGATTACCGATCCTGCTATCAAGGATTTCGCAACGAACCGACCACTCTATGAAGCGGTGCCGCCTCCCGAGGTACGCTGTCTGACCGAGTGCCTTCGGCTCGCGGGATATTACTGCTCCAACAACTACAAGGAGGATTATCAGTTCCACGCACCCGCAACAGCGTGGGACGACTCCTCCGGGGAAGCACACTGGCGCAACCGTGAACCGGGGCAGCCGTTTTTCTCCGTCTTCAACGTCGAGGTCACTCACGAATCAGGAGTTCACGGAGAAGGGCGCTCACCCAAAGTGGTCGATCCAAACGATGTACCTGTTCCCGCTTACTATCCGGATACTGCCGTTGTGCGCGCCGACATGGCCAAGCACTACGACAACATCGCCGCCTTGGATGCCCAGATCAGCACATTACTGGATCAACTCTCTGAAGACGGCCTGGCCGACAGCACGTACGTCTTCTTCTTTGGCGATCACGGTGACGGCCTGCCGCGTGCAAAGCGCTGGGTTTATGACTCAGGCACCCGCGTGCCGTTTATCGTCCGATATCCAAACGGCACTGGTGCAGGAACCGAAACCGACCGGCTCGTGAGCTTCGTCGATTTCACCCCGTCCGTTTTATCTCTGGCAGGTGTCGAGGTGCCGAGTTTCGTTCGCGGAGTTCCTTTCCTCGGCGACGCGGCGGAAACTCCACGGAATTACGTCTATCTCCATCGGGACAGAAACGGAGAGAACCGCGAGACGATTCGTGCGGTGCGCGACAAACGATACCGCTACGTGCGGAACTACCGCCCGAACGAGCCTTACGTCAAACCGATGGCCTACCGCGACCGTCAGTCGATAATGCAGGAACTGAATCGCAAGATTGCGGACGGCACGCTCGGCGAAGACCAGTGGCAGTTCTCCGCCAGGTCCAAACCTATCGAGGAGTTCTACGACACCTGGACCGATCCGGATGAGGTCCGCAACCTCGCGGCAGATCCTGCGCATTTCCAGAGAATGTCGGAGATGCGCACCGCCTTGGATGCCTGGACAACAATGTGCAACGATCCGCTTGACACGCCTGAGCACGAGCTGGTGCGAACGCACGTGTATCCACCGGATGGCGTTCAACCTACTACTGCGACTCCCATGGTTACACTCGAGCCAACTCGCGGTGGCAGACTCTTGTTGACCATCGAGTGCGCCACAGATGGGGCAGCGATAGGGTACCGCACGAAACGGGGCGACGGGCAGGAATCAGATCGGCGCCCGTGGTCGATCTACACCGGTCCGGTTGAGCTGGATGCGGGCGGCCTGCTAGAAGTATTCGCTCACCGAATCGGCTACAAACCGAGCTCGACTGTGGAGGTGGTAGCCTCGAGAGGTTGATCCCGACCTACCGCAACCTTCCACCGAACCAATGGGCCACAGCGTTTACCCACGACGCCTGTGGCACCGTGCGCTGGACCTCGGACCGGTCGTATATCTCTCGAGCCTCCTCGACAGGCACAGGATCACCCCACTGGTCTATCGGGTCGAGCACCAACAAACCGCGCGGCGCCAACGTTGCCGCGAGATCCGGAAGGTCGTACTCGCGCAGCGCGCCAGGTACGACCGCGTGCACGAGTTCGGGACGGTAGTAGCGGTTCAGGACGAAGCTCTCGTACGAGATGGGCGACGCCACCAGCGTTACATCCGAAATCGACTCATCGAACGCGGCGGCATGCAGCAGTGCTGGGCCAAGGCCGCCGATTCCGATTGCACCGATACGGCTGCTGTCGACTTCACTGCGCGATTGCAGAAATGACACAGTCCGGATGATGTCTCCCGCATTTATGCCGACGAGGCTCCGGCCAACCTGGTTGGCGGTCCACCAGATGTTGTATGCGCCCACTCCGACTCCAAAGTCGTACGCATCACCATGGAAGTCACCGCCTCCCAACTCCCCGAAGCCGAGGAGATCGGGCACGAGCACCACGTATCCCTGTCTAACGAGGGTCACCATCGTTCCCCCAA